>LXTK01000177.1 GCA_001643475.1 Proteobacteria bacterium SPGG2
TTTTAATGTTTTAATAATATCCTAAAGAATACTCCAATGACTCTTATCCAGACTCAATATAATCGAAGATCATTTTTAAAAGTATCCGCTACCGCCAGCGGCGGAATGGTACTTGGATTCAGCTGGCTAGCTTCCTGCACTCCGACCACGGAAACACTCTCTGAGGTACCTGAGGAATGGTTTGACATCAATGCTTTCATTAAGACTGGTGATAACGGAATTGTAACCATTTATTCTCCAAACCCCGAAATTGGGCAAAATGTAAAAACTTCTATGCCAATGATTGTTGCGGAAGAACTGGACGTTGATTGGAATGATGTTAGGGTTGAGCAGGCAGGTTTAAATACCCAGAAATATGTTCGACAGTTAGCTGGGGGAAGTCAATCTATTCGACAAGGTTGGAAAAGTCTGAGAATGGCTGGAGCAACGGCTCGCAGGCATCGAAGCGTTCCTCGGACTCGGCGACGGCCTCGCGGGCGGTTGTGCGGGCGCGGAGCCGCGTCGCGAGCCCGCGGCGGATGCCCTTGCGCACCGTTTCGGGCGTGATGCCGTGCTCWYGGTTGAACGCGACCACGCGGTCATGGCCGGTGTGGGCATTGCTTGGATCGTCGCCAAGTCCGGACGCATGTCCGTGGGGCGCTGATACCATCGAGTCTGTCGAAACAAATTCGGTTTATCCTTTTTGTGTAGAGCCCTAGCATCCGCTAACATCAACCCATGTCTGGAAATACCTTTGGCAAGTTGTTCTCGGTTACGACCTTTGGCGAGAGTCACGGCAAGGCCTTGGGTTGTGTGGTCGACGGCTGTCCGCCAGGGCTTGAGTTGTCGGAAGCCGACATTCAACCGGATCTCGATCGGCGCCGGCCGGGAAAGACGCGCTACACGACCCAACGTCGGGAAGAGGATAGGGTGGAAATCCTATCCGGTGTGTTCGAAGGGCAAACGACTGGTACGCCTATCGGATTGATTGTTCACAATACCGATGCCCGGCCTAAGGATTACTCCAAGATCATGGATCGCTTTCGGCCGGGGCATGCCGACTATGTGTATCAACAAAAGTATGGTATCCGCGACTATCGCGGCGGCGGTCGTGCCTCGGCGCGCGAAACCACAATGCGGGTCGCCGCCGGCGCCATTGCAAAAAAATATTTGCACCTACGTTACGGCACGACCATCCGCGGCTATCTTGCCCAGCTCGGCCCGATAAAAGCCGAAAACCTTGACTGGGACGAAGTCGAGCGCAATCCTTTCTTTTGTCCGGATGCCGGCAAGGTAAAGGAAATGGAGTCTTACATAGATAAGCTGCGCAAAGACGGCGATTCCATTGGGGCCCGCATCAACGTCATTGCCAGCGGCGTGCCGGTGGGTTTGGGTGAGCCCGTTTTCGACAAACTAGACGCCGAGATCGCGCGCGCCTTAATCAGCATTAACGCGGTTAAGGGTGTGGAGATCGGTGCCGGTTTTGCTTCCATCGAACAGCGGGGTAGTGAACACCGCGACGAGATGACCCCGGACGGATTTCTAAGCAATGATGCCGGCGGTATTCTCGGCGGTATTTCTACTGGCCAAGATATCGTTGCGAGTATTGCGCTTAAGCCAACCTCCAGTATCCGCATACCGGGACGCACCGTAAACGTAAACGGCGATCAGACCGATATCGTTACCACCGGGCGCCACGACCCTTGCGTCGGCATCCGCGCCACACCGATTGCTGAGGCCATGCTTGCCATGGTGCTTATGGATCACGCGCTACGCCACCGGGCACAAAATATCGATGTCGAAACGACATCATCGGTAAGCGCTTCAACCAAGAAGAACTAAGACTTGTCCCGGTGAGGTATTAGGCGAGATGTTTAAAACGTCGATAGCGGAAATTATCTAGCTGAATGACATCCGCTTTCGGGGGTTCGTCGGTCGCGTGTTTGGCTTGTCGCTTCTCCCGGTTTTCCTGCCCGTCTTCTTTACAAAACGCCTGGTCAACGGCGGTGCACAACGCGTCAATCAACTGATACGCATCGACATCGGTTTGTGGCGAACGCAATACCTTAAGCCGTATCGGCGTCATGGCGCTGAAGGTGGGTTTTCGTTCAACCGGATCGGTCAAGTGGCGACAGCCGTTCTCTAGATAGATGGCCTTTATGAGTTCCGTCATTAACTCGTGGTGTAGCGGTGAGCACTCGAACACATCCCGGGCGCCGGTGGCAGACGGGTTCACCGGCACCTGATGATAGCCGAGATACTCCTCGAGATGTTGCAATAGCTGTTTGAAATTCATGACGCGTCTTCTTTAATCGTGGCAATCATGGCCCGGCCCGCGTTCGATAAGGTGCGGGCACGGTGCAAGACAATACCCAATTCGCGCCGAATGTGCACGCGATCAATGTGAACTACTTTCAGCTCATCGTCAATCATGGTGCGTGGCAGCGCACTCCAGCCGAGGCCAATGCCGGCCAGCATCCTTAATACCTCTAGGTAATTAGTTGACATGACGACATTGAGTTCATGGCGTATGGGCGCGAGTGCGGCCAGAACAATCTCACGGGTATAAGTGCCAGGGCCGGGTAAGATAGCCGGGTACCCGACCAAATTGGTGGGCTTGATCCGTGTTCGCCGGGCCAGTGGATGCGATCGCCCGACAACGATCTCGAGTGGATCGTCCCAGACTCGGACACGCTCGATATTGGCATAGTCCCTAGGGGGGAGCGTAACCACCGCCAGTTCAAGCTGCCCTTGCTGAATCGCCGCGCAGGCGACTTCGGAGTCCATGAAGTGTAGGTCCAGGCTCACTGCTGGATAGGCCTCGCGGAAGCGCTTTAGCACTGTGGGTAGACGGTGTAGGCCTACATGATGGCTAGTCGCCATGGATAGTTCACCGCTGACCGGCCCCGATTGCGCCGGCAGACTGCGCTTGGCATCCTCGACTTGACTCAGGATTGTCTGCGCGCGGACCAGTAGCGTGCGCCCGGCCTCCGTCAAGTGAATACCGCGCCCGATGCGGTCGAATAACCGCGTCCCGAGCTCGGTCTCAAGGGTGCCAATGCGCTTGCTGACCGCCGGTTGGGTCAGGTAGATTTGCGCTGCCGCCCGTGTGAATGAGCCAGTTTCGGCAACGGCCACGAAGGCGCGCAAGGCCTCAAAGTCCATAATGAATAGGAATCGATCCTATGATAAATATGAATTGGAGTTATTTATACAGCTCAAATAGTCTAACCACAACACCTGATCGGTAATGCCCGCATGACTGGAAAGACGCTGTACGACAAGGTTTGGGATGCCCATGTGGTTCGCAGCGATCCCGATGGCACCACCTTACTCTATATAGATCGCCACCTAATCCATGAAGTGACCTCACCGCAGGCGTTCGAGGGCCTGCGGCTGGCCAACCGCCGGCCTTGGCGCATCGATGCCGCCCTGGCGGTGGCCGATCACAACGTGCCGACGACGGATCGTAGTCAGGGTATCGACGACCCGGTTTCACGCATACAGGTCGAGACCTTGGACAGCAACTGCCAGGAGTACGGCATTACTGAGTTCGATATGAACGATCTTCGCCAAGGCATTGTGCACGTTATCGGCCCCGAGCAAGGCGCCACCTTGCCCGGCATGACTGTGGTGTGTGGTGACTCGCACACCTCTACGCACGGTGCCTTTGGTGCCCTGGCTTTCGGTATCGGCACCTCCGAGGTCGAACACGTGCTGGCGACGCAATGCTTGATTCAGAAGAAATCCGGCAACATGCGCATCATCGTCAACAATCAAGTGGGTGCGGGTGTAACCGGTAAGGATATTGTGCTTGCGGTGATTGGCGAAATCGGTGTGGCTGGGGGTGCCGGGCATACGCTGGAATTCGCTGGCGACGCCATCCGCGCCTTGTCTATGGAAGGCCGCATGACCGTTTGCAACATGAGCATCGAAGCGGGTGCGCGTGCGGGCTTGATTGCAGCCGACGACAAGACAATAGAGTATGTGCACGGTCGTCCGTTTGCGCCCAAAGGCAGACTTTGGGAACAAGCGGTGCAGGCATGGCAGGATCTAAAGAGCGACGACGACGCCGTATTCGACCATACCGTACATGTCGATGCCACTACCATTAAACCGCAAGTGACCTGGGGTACGTCACCAGAAATGGTGGTACCGGTAGACGGTCGTGTGCCCGACCCGGAAGAAGAAGGCGACGTGATCAAGCGCGAAGGCATGCAGCGCGCACTTGAATACATGGGCCTACAGCCCGGCATGGCGGTAGAAGATATTCCGCTCGACAAGGTATTTATCGGCTCTTGCACCAATGCGCGCATTGAAGACCTCCGTGCCGCGGCCGATGTCATTCGCGGCCACAAGGTTGCCGCCAGTCTCAAGCAGGCGATGGTGGTGCCGGGGTCGGGATTGGTGAAACAGCAAGCTGAATCTGAAGGTTTGGATAAAATCTTCCGCGAGGCGGGATTCGAGTGGCGCGAACCCGGTTGTTCCATGTGCTTGGCCATGAACGACGACCGGCTAGAGAGCGGTGAGCGTTGCGCATCGACCTCGAATCGCAACTTCGAGGGTCGACAAGGGCAGGGCGGACGTACTCATCTGGTGAGTCCGGCCATGGCCGCCGCCGCGGCGATCGCCGGCCATTTTGTCGACGTCCGAGAGTGGAACTAATGCAGAAATTCGAAAAGCTGACTGGACTTGTGGTGCCCCTAGATCGATCGAATGTCGATACCGACGCAATTATTCCAAAGCAGTTTCTGAAATCGATTCATCGTACTGGGTTTGGTCCCAACCTATTCGACGCCTGGCGCTATTTAGATCATGGTGAACTGGGTATGGACAATAGCAAGCGTCCATTGAATCCGGATTTTGTACTGAATGACGAGCGCTATCAGGGCGTACAGATCTTGATTGCGCGTGCCAACTTCGGCTGTGGTTCTTCGCGCGAGCACGCAGTGTGGGCATTACAGGACTACGGCATACGTGCGGTGGTGGCGCCAAGCTTCGCCGATATCTTTTACAACAACTGTTTCAAGAACGGCATGTTGCCGGTGGTATTAGAAGAGAATGGGATGGATCAGTTATTCAAAGAGACCGAGGCAAAACTGGGCTACAGCTTGGATATCGATTTGTCGGCGCAGACGGTGACGACACCGGATGGCGACGTGTTTAAGTTCGATGTCGATGGATTTCGTAAGCGGTGCCTGTCGGATGGCCTCGACGATATCGGCCTTACCTTGCAACATCGACAAGACATCGAAGCCTACGAGCAACGTCGACGTAGCGAAGCACTCTGGCTATTTCCATGAGGCACGCTTTGCATTCAACTCCTTTCGTGTAACGCCAATCATGACGAAGAAGATAGCGATGCTACCGGGCGACGGTATCGGGCCGGAGATCGTCGCCGAAGCGGTGAAGGTATTAGAGTGTCTGCGCCAAGATCACGGCCTTGATATAGAGCTCGAGCATGCAGCCGTGGGCGGTGCCGCCTACGATGCCTATGGCACGACGCTACCCAACGAAACGTTGGCGTTGGCGCGCGCGGCTGATGCCATATTGTTGGGCGCCGTTGGTGGGCCTAAATGGGATCAACTCGATACCGCCTTGCGACCGGAAAAGGCATTGTTACGCCTACGTTCGGAGCTGGTGTTGTTTTCGAACCTACGCCCAACCATTTTGTACCCGCAACTCGCCGATGCATCGAGTTTGAAGGCAGAGGTAGTCGCCGATCTCGACGTCATGATCGTGCGCGAACTCATCGGCGGGATTTATTTTGGTCAGCCGCGCGGTGTGCGTATGCTCGAGAATGGTGAACGCCAAGGTTACAACACGCTTGTTTATTCGGAGTCTGAGATCAAGCGCATTGCCCACTCCGCCTTTCGTATCGCCGGCAAGCGTAGCGGCAGGCTGTGTTCGGTTGACAAGGCCAACGTGCTCGAGAGCAGTGTATTGTGGCGCGAAGTGGTGACTGAGCTAGGTAGCGAGTATCCTGATGTGACCTTGAGTCATATGTATGTCGACAATGCAGCTATGCAACTGGTGAGGGCGCCCAAGCAATTCGATGTTATCGTTACCGGTAATATGTTTGGCGACATCCTATCCGATGCCGCCGCCATGTTGACTGGCTCCATCG
>LXTK01000262.1 GCA_001643475.1 Proteobacteria bacterium SPGG2
CGTAGGAACACCGGTGTCCCATCGCGGTCGATGCCAAGCGGATCGTTATACAGATCGACCCGCATCGAGCCAGCGAGCGCGTAGGCAACCACCAACGGTGGTGATGCTAGATAGCTGGCCTTGACATTCGCGTGTATGCGGCCTTCGAAATTTCGATTACCGGAAAGCACTGCACTCACAGCGAGATCATTCGCCTCAATCGCCGACGTGATGTCCTTATCGAGTGGGCCTGAATTTCCAATACAAGTTGTACAACCATAACCGACAAGCTGAAACCCTAGCTCATCAAGTGGCGCCTGTAGACCGGCCGCCTCGAGATAATCGGTAACCACTTGAGATCCCGGGGCAAACGAAGTCTTTACCCATGACTTTGCTGCCAAGCCTTTACGAACAGCATTTCGTGCAAGCAAGCCGGCCGCTATTAATACCGATGGATTTGACGTGTTCGTACAGCTTGTGATCGCAGCGATGACGACATCACCATCAGAAAGTTTATAGTCATGGTTCGCTACCTGAACCTCGCGCACACCGCTTTTTACTCCAAACTTCTCGCTTAGAACTGTATCGAATGCCGTTGCCGCCTGTGATAACGCAACGCGGTCTTGCGGCCGACTCGGCCCGGCGAGACTTGGCTCAACCGTCGCCAAATCCAAACTTAAGGTATCGGTGAAAACCGGATCTGGTGTAGTTTCATCTCGCCACATTTCTTGTTCCTTGGCATACGCCTCAACCAGTGCAACGCGCTCTGCATCACGGCCTGTGAAGTTGAGATAGCGCAGCGTCTCTTTATCTATGGGAAAGATTCCACAAGTAGCGCCGTACTCGGGCGACATGTTAGAGATGGTAGCGCGATCGGCGAGACTCAGCTGGTCTAGACCAGGGCCAAAAAACTCCACGAATTTTCCGACCACGCCTTTGGCGCGCAGCATTTGGGTAACAGTCAGTACTAGGTCAGTGGCGGTGGTGCCCTCTTTCATAGTACCGGTGAGCTTGAGACCGACTACCTCGGGGATGAGCATAGAGATGGGCTGCCCCAACATGGCCGCTTCGGCCTCGATGCCACCCACACCCCAACCCAAGACAGAGAGACCATTAACCATGGTGGTATGGCTGTCGGTGCCGACGAGCGTGTCGGGATAGGCCAATATCTGCTCTTTATCCTGGCTGGTCCAAACAACCTTTGCCAGATACTCGAGGTTTACTTGATGACAAATACCGGTACCAGGAGGTACGACCCGGAAATTCCTGAACGCCTCTCTTCCCCAACGAAGAAATTCGTAACGCTCTTGGTTGCGTTCGAACTCCATTTTGACGTTCTTCTGAAACGCCCCGCTGCTCCCGAAATGGTCGACCATAACGGAATGATCGATGACTAGATCCACCGCCGAAAGCGGATTGATCTTCTCCGGATCACCCCCCATTGCCGCCATGGCGTCACGCATGGCGGCAAGATCAACAACCGCAGGCACCCCTGTGAAATCTTGCATCAGAACCCGGGTGGGGCGATAAGCAATCTCTCGGTCAGAGCGCCGTTCTTGCGTCCAGCCGACCAACGCCTTGATATCTTCGACATTGACTGAGCGTCCGTCTTCATTACGCAACAGGTTTTCTAACAACACCTTTAACGAGAAAGGGAGGCGCGATATGTCGCCAAAACCAGCTTCTTGCGCCGCTTGCAGGCTATAGTACGCATAACGCGCATCACCCACCGTCAGAAGCCGACGTGCATTTAGGGAATCTTGGCGTGCTTGAGTCATTGCCTTCTCCTTCGCATGCAGCACCGAAAACGAACTAGCGCTCTGCTCTTCGAATAGCAGCCGCTTTGTACCGATAAGATACCATTTTTCGCAACCATGTTGCTGCCGACCGACAACCTGCAGCTACGCCTCTGGTCGCCGCGAGTAAATATCGTCGAAAATGGCCTCGAGTTTAGAATTGGTGCCACGGATTTGGTCCACCACTCGTTTGGCCCAATTAAAGTACTCCTGTTTACGATCGAGATCCCAAGACGCCGGCGGTTGAGTCAGCATATCTTGGAGATTGCATATCTTATCCGCCAAAGTGATTAATTTGGCTTTATCAGAGATTTGTGCCGCTCGCTCGATCTGCACTTGTTTGCGCGTTGCCCGATTAAGGTTCGTGTCGTCCGTAACTTCCAAAACAACACTGGAAATTCCGCTGCCGAATTCCGCTGTCAGCTCCACTAGGGTCGTATTAGTATCTTCAATCGTATCATGCAAAAGCGCCCCCACAATCACTACCACATCGTCAACGCCACCCTTGTGATAAAGAAGATCGGCCAGCGAGATCGGGTGGTTTATATATGGTGACGCGTTGATGTCCTTGCGGCGTTGGTCGCGGTGCTTATGAGCAGCGAATGCCAATGCCTTAATGATTAGTCCCACATCATCAGAGGCGGCTGAGTTTTCTTTCATTGATCGACATTAATTATTTGAGGCTAGGCGGAGACCCTCGGCCTCCGCCATGCCAGTTATGGTAACAGCTACTGAAATAGAGTGGGCCTTGCGAGAGCGAGCGCCGAATGCTCGCGCCTGCAGCCCCGTCTAGATTGCCCGAATCTTTAATCTGCCCTGGATTGGAAAGCTCAGAATACTCTGTTGTTTGTGCAGCTGACGCAGGTATAGCTTGGCTGCGCGGTAGCCCAAACGGAACGAGCGCCGGAAGCATTCGGCGCTGCTCAGTTGCCCGCCCTTAAGCGCATGTTCGAATTCAGCACAAAATCTATCCTCCGTCAGATCGGGGGGGATTTTCACACCGGCGTCTTCCAGTGTCGGCAAGGTATAGCGCATGTGTTTTTCCCGGTTGGTGTATGCCATTGTTTTGGCACGCCTATCTAAAATTTAGCAGGAATAACGCCAGATTTGCGCAATCGTGCCCGAATTAATGACAAATCCCCCCCCAAAAACGCCCATTTCTGACCTTACATCCGATCGTGGCCGCATTATGGCCGGTCGCAAATGCCGAAAGTACCTATTTTTCCTTACCTCACCCATAGTTAATGACTACAGTTCTTATAAGAGACCCAGCGCGGCAGCGAAGCACAGGGATTGTTTTCCGAAGTTGGCCTATCGCGATTTTTGATTCCGCCCAATCTCACCGTCCTCTATATATATAGATACGCCGCACTCAACATTCTCGGGGGGTTTTAATGAAGACAGGGCTTTTAGTTGCCATTTCTCTGTGCATTGCTACGGTCGGTGCAAGCGCAGACGAAGCAACGCCGAAAACCGACGATCAAAAGTTTAGCTATGCGATCGGATATCAGATCGCCGAAAGTGTAAAACGCGAGGGAATTGAGGCCGACGTGAACTCACTGATTCAAGCTATTCGCGACAATCTTACCGAGACACCGCTTAGAATATCACGGCCCGAAATGCAGGCGGCGGTTGTTGCCTATCAGCAGAAGAAATTCCAGGAACTCTCGGACAAGAATGAAAAAGCAGGGAAGAAATATCTGGCCGCAAACAAGAAGGAACCGGGTGTCGTCGAGCTGCCGAGCGGCCTACAGTATAGGATCGTAGAGGAAGGTAGCGGTGAGAAGCCAGTGTCGAGCGATACTGTGAAGGTGCACTATCGTGGTACCTTAATCGACGGAACGGAATTCGACAGCTCGTATGCGCGCGGTGAGCCTGCCACCTTTCAGATTGCCGGTATCATCAACGGTTGGCAGCAAGCGCTGGTCTTGATGTCGGAAGGTGCCAAGTGGCAGGTCTTTATCCCTCCCGCCCTCGCCTATGGTTCGGGTGGAGCCGGCCAAAACATTGGTCCGAATGAAACACTGGTCTTTGAGGTCGAGCTGGTCTCTATTGAGAAAGACTAAGGCGCTGGCTTGATTCACTGCAGAGAGATTGCGATTTAAGGTCGCAATCTCCATTCAGTTAGCCGTCCAGCGTTCCTGTCGAACTGAAGGATACGATGATTGTTCGTATCCGAGATCAAAATCTTCTTTAAATTCGGGCGCCGGTATATTTCGGTTACCCCCTTTAGTGACAGGGCAAACAAGTAGACCAACAATTACAAGCAACCCAACGTTGCGAACAGGTGTCATTCCGACCTGCTTGTGTGAGCGGGTTTTGCGTGCCGTTTTATCCATACATCTAAGCCTTGAGCATTGAGATCGACATCCATGGCAAGCAAGGCCTCAAGGGTTTGGCAAGGTAGCGTACAACCGTGGTCTCGTAGTCCCCGAATAAGATCGCTGAGCATTCGTTCTTCAATTTGTCGCTTGCGGTCATCCATGTTCACTAGAGTCAGTGCCATGTCGGCGAAAGTGCGGATGCTATCGCGAAGTTGGTCGGCCAGTTGCGGCACGTTTTCGACGCAGCCGAAATGAGTCACGTACATACGCCTTGGTTTATACGAAAGTAGGCGATCAAGGGTAGTAAACCAGGCATCCGGATCGAATTGAGGCGGCGTCGTGGTGGCGAAGACAAAGGCACCCGAATCTGTATCGAACTCTCGAAAAGATATTCCGAAGGTGTCTCCTGCAAAGATGCCCTCGCTTTTGGCATCATAAATACAAAAATGGTGGCGTGCGTGGCCCGGACTATCGATGAACACGAGCGTTCGTTCTTCGAGGGTGAGTGTAAACGTGTCCGGCGCTATTATGACTCGGTCGGCGGGCACCGGCACTACTTCGCCAAAGCGCTCTCGAAATCCGTCATCGCCATAGACGACGCTGGTCCCAGCAATCAAACGGGTGGGGTCGATAAGGTGGGGAGCACCACGCGGGTGTACCACCAACCGCGCATTAGGTAACTGCCGTATGAGCTCGCCCGCACCGCCAGCATGATCAAGGTGTACATGAGTTGGTATCACATAGTCCACATTCGCCGGCGCGATACCATAATAGTCGAGAATCTCCAGGAAGCGTGGCGCGCAATCATACGTGCCAGTATCGATAATCGCGGCACGTTCGCGCTCACGAACAAGGTAAGCTGCAACCATACCTTTACGACCGTAACCGGTATCGATGCAAACAATATTCTCAACCAGCTCCGTACAATAATCTAGGCCCATACTCGCCCTCGCCTCACTTACCTGTTCTGATAGTTATGGTATCAAACCAGCCGCCGCCAGGTGCAAAACCCAAGGTGACGGAGCATCCGGGGGCTAGCCGACCTGTGGTATCGCATGTCATAGTTAGCGCCGAACCGCAGACAAAACGAACACACAAAGGAGTCAAGTATGACACGACCGCTACAGGTCACCATTACCGGTGCGGCCGGGCAAATCGGATATGCATTAGCAACACGCATTGCCGCGGGTGAGATGCTAGGTCACTCTCAACCGATAACTCTTCGATTGCTGGAGATCACGCCAGCACTAGGCGCATTGGAAGGCGTGGTAATGGAGCTACGTGACTGCGCTTTTCCACTGTTAGAGGATATCGTGGTTACTGACCAAGCTGAGACGGCATTCCGCGATGCAGACTTCGCATTGCTCGTGGGCGCCAAGCCCCGTGGCCCCGGCATGGAACGGGCCGACTTATTGCAGGCGAATGCCGCAATCTTTTCTGCCCAGGGAAAAGCTCTCAATGAATGGGCCAACCGTGATGTAAAAGTCTTGGTCGTTGGAAACCCCGCTAACACAAATGCTTTGATTGCCATGCACAATGCGCCGGATTTACGACCACAACAGTTCACCGCCATGACACGGTTGGATCACAACCGCGCCCTATGGCAGCTAGCCGAACAAACGGCTTCCAAAGTTACAGAAATAAAAAGGATGGCGATCTGGGGCAATCACTCGGCTACCCAATATCCAGATCTCAGACACGCGACGGTCCGCGGTCGACCGGCGACGGAACTCGTTGATGAACACTGGGTGCGAGAGGATTTCATACCGACGGTACAACAACGTGGAGCTATGGTCATCAAGGCACGTGGACAATCTAGTGCAGCATCTGCCGCCAACGGTGCGATAGACCATGTACATGATTGGGCCTTTGGCAGCGCAAGCGAAGACTGGGTGAGCATGGCGATATCGTGCGACGGCGGCTACGGCATCGAAGAGGGTTTGATCTATTCGTTCCCGGTAACCATAAGCGATGGCAAATATCAGGTTGTACAGGGATTAGACATCGACGACTTCAGTCGCAAGCGTATGCGTGCGACGGAACAGGAGTTAGTAGATGAGCGAGATGCGGTGCGACACCTATTGTAAGGCGCGTATAGTTCATTAAGTCAATGCCTTTTGGTGGCACATGGGTTCATGTCTGGAATACCGCGACAAACACAAGAAATCCCCGCCTTCCCTTAGCTGAAGGCGGGGAACATCGGTGCCTGGGTACCACAGGGGGTAATGCTAGGCCGACTTCTTGACGGGAACCGACTTCAACTCTGCCGTTGCCGTATCTACACCCTTGGCCACCAGATTGGTCAACTCAGGCCACGCGGGTATTGATCGCGGTCAACGCCTTGGCGGTTTCGAGGGCAGCCGCATTGGCCTTGCCAACGGTATCTATGATGTCTTGTGTGTCGTAATTCATGGGTATTGCCTCCTTGAATTGAGTATATGTGCCGAATTGGTGCGATGCATCATTTGTTGCACCGCAACAATAGCTGACGCCAGCCCCCTTGTCAACACCCTATCTCGAAGTTTTTGAGCCCACCCGAGGCACGGGTGAACTATGACATGTAGGCCCCGCCATTCACCGGCAGGTTGATCCCAGTAATGTAGTTGGTTTCATCCGCACACAAAAAGGCCACCGCATGCGCAACTTCATCGGGACGGGCGGCCCGCTTCAAGGGGATGCTGGCAACAATGGCCTTACGCATCTCCTCGGGCATGGCCCGAGTCATTTCGGTATCGACATACCCCGGCGAAACTGTGTTGACGGTGATACCCTTGCTCGCCACCTCTTGCGCTAGCGCCATGGTGAACCCATGAACACCCGCCTTGGCGGCGGAATAGTTGGTCTGACCAAACTGTCCCTTTTGGCCGTTTACGGAGGAAATATTGACGATACGGCCAAAACCACGGTCAATCATGTCATCGAGCACGCATCGGGTAACGTTGAAAACACTATCAAGGTTGGTACTGAGCACGGCTTGCCACTGCTCTTTTTCCATCTTTTGCAGGGTCTTGTCCCGCGTAATGCCGGCACAGTTTACGAGGATGTCGATGGGACCGATGCGCTCCTGCACGTCTCGAACCATATCGGCGCTAGACTCGAACGAGGAGACATCGCCGACCGTGAGCTCAATCCTTAGGCCCTCAGCGCGCCGCGCTGCTTGCCATGAGATGGCCGCCTGTTGCTCCGCCGGCAAGTACCCAGCGACGACTTGTCGGCCTTGATTATCGAGGTGTTTGCAGATCTCAGTTCCGATTCCGCCGGTCCCCCCAGTAATGAGTGCGATTCGTTCTTGCATCCGCGATAGCCGTTTGATTGTTCAACCTATTGTGCAATGCAGCATAGTCCAGCCTCAAACCACTGTCAATGACACTCAAACCGCTTGGTCTGGCTGCTCGGTACGCTCGCAACGTGGCCGCAGGCCTCCCATTTGGCGCAAGCGCCGGATCCACCGCCGCCACCAAGCAACGGAGTGATAATCGATAAATTCGCGAATTAATGTGACGAAACGATCCGGTTGTTCGAGTTGAATGGCATGACCCACGTCTGGCCAAACGACCATTCGGCCGCGGCGCAATGCGGAACTCAGGCGTTCGAGTGCGTCCGGGAACACAAGGACGTCACGGCCTCCTGCCAGGACCAGCACCGGCAGCCTAAGCTTTGGCAGCTCAGCTTCCACATTCCAACTATCCAGCGTTTGGATATGTCCGACCACCGCTTCCGGCGCCATACGAGCAGCGTCGCTGACGAGCGTCACGAATGCCTGGTCGTGGGGCAGTGTAGGTGCCAGTCGTGTCAATGCACTGCGCAACAACGCACGATTCGCGCCCAGGTGGCGCAGCAATCGGAAAGTAAGGCCAAGGGTTTCACGATCGATATCGAACAGCCGCCATGTCCAGTGGGCCAAAGAATTCCCACGGCACACGACAGATTGTCCTTCTGCCGGAGGCGGCGCGACCAACACCAAGGAGCGCACTAATTCGGGATGGTCCAAGGCGAATTGCAGGGCGACCGCACCCCCGAGCGAATGGCCAACCAAATGAACCGGGCCTAGATCTAGGCTTGAGACAAAGGCGTGCACGTCATTGACGAGCATCTCGATGTTGTGACCAAAACCCGGTCGTTCGCTATCACCACAGCCGCGCATATCTGGTGCGTACGCCCGGTAGTGGGCGGGCAAACGTGTCAACACGGGTTGCCACCACCGCCAAGATGCGAAATTGCCGTGAAGCAACAGTAACGTTGCGTCACCGCTTTCGGCTGCGTCGCTTCCAGCCACTTGGTAGTGCACCCTCAGGTTGGCGGTTTGAACGAAAGGCATGCTTTCCAAACTCCCATACTTGCAACGTCCAACCCGGCTCGTAAACCGACCACTCTCCAGTTTGGACTCCCCTAGGTGCTGTAATAATAGTCGTGTTTACCCCTAGCTGGATCACGGAGGTGAGATCTGCCCTACGCGCCGGTCGGGTATTTGTATTCGAACGCCGCAGGACATCTCGCGCTCCTTTGTTCTTCGCGAGACTCACGTTGCTGGAACAACGTCCCTTACGCCAAGCCTTAAACCCTCTACTGTGAAAAACTCTGCCCTTACAGATCGCCGAGGCCCTGGGTGGCGAGGATCAGGTAACTGCCGACCCGGTGAATCTGCTCGCGCGAATCCACTGCTTGCGTGGGGAACCTCGGGAAGCCAGCAAGTACGCGGCCCGCAACGTCGAGCAGATGCACAAGGTCGGAAACCAGATCGAGGAAGCCGCCATAGCCGGTGTGCTTGCTTTTGCCTACGGCCTGCACGGGCGGTTCTCGCAGGCCGTCGAAGCGGCGCATCGGGGTGTCGAGGTAGCGCAGAAAACAGAACACCTGCCGACAATCGCTGCTTGTTTCATGTTTCGCGCCGTGGCCCACGGATGGCATGGCGACCTAGAGGCGGCGGTCCCCGATTTTGAGCAGGCTATCGCAGTGTGCACAAAATCGGGCGACCTCTTCCGTAAGTACTTAACCCATGGCAGGCGCGGCGAGGCCTACCTCTTGGCAGACGGTGTCGAGTCGGCGGAGACTGACCTCACCGAATGCCTGGCCCTCGGCGATCAGATCGGCACATCGTTCCACCGTGGTGCCTTCCAGGCGTTGCTCGCGAAGGTCCGCCTGCAGCAGGGTGATGTGGAACGGGCGCTGCGGCTTAGCGAAGAGGCCGTAAAAATAGCGACTGACACTGCTCAGACGTGGAGCCGTTCGATCGCACTGCGTATCCGTGCCGAGGCTCTGTTGGCGGCCGATCCCCCGCACCTAACAGCGGCTGAGGAAGCGGTGAGGGACGCGATCGAGATCCAAAAACAACGCGAGTGTCGTTGTGACCTCGCGTGGTCGCAGCTGGTGTTAGGTTATGTCCTCGCGGCCAAGGGTGAACCCGAAGATGCGAGGAAGGCTTTTGACACCGCCGCTCAGATGTTTGAGGGGGCGGGTATTGCCCAGGGCCGGGACAAGACGGCAGCCGCCCGTGATGTACTCGGGCAGACGCGCAAAAGCGGTGCGGCGGTCCACTGAATCACCGGCCCCGCCTGTTGCGAATTCATTCAACCATGAAGCAATAACTGTCTCACTGTTACCTGTAGCAACGGATAACCCCACAAAACGCTACTAGGCGTTGAGCGGGTTATTGCCGTCTCCACTTGTTGCCGTCGGCTGCTGTGTAGAAAGAGCTAACCCGAGGTTAGGCCTTTACTGCCCAGCTCCAGTTTTTTTTGCAGTCATGGCAATCCATGAAGCTAGGTCTTGTCCGACTCCTTGGCCGCTTTTTGCTGGCGCGGCGCCTGACTAGTGCCCGCCGCTTTCAAAAAGCTTTCCTGGATGTCCGCCCACACCTTGAGATTGCGTTGTGTGACCTCGGACATCGCACTGACGGGATTAGCGCCAAACACATTCATCTGATCCTGCATCGACTTCTGTTGTTCTGCGACAAGGGCCAAACTCTTTTCAAGGTAGCTGGTAAAGGCCTGCTGTACGTTGTCGCCATAGAAGCGAATCATTTTGGTAAGCACTTCGGTCGTAAACAAAGGCTCACCACCGGATTCCTGTTCGATGATTATTTGTAACAGGATACTGCGGGTAAGATCTTCTTCCGTATTCGCCTCAATCACGCGGAATTCGCTGCCGCTCAACACAAGCTCACGAACGTCGGCCAATGTTATATAGTGGCTGAGCTCCGTGTCATAGAGTCGACGATTTGGGTACTTTTTGATGATTCTTACTGCCACGTGACATCGCCCATGAATATTATGCTTGCTATCTGTAGTGACCGCCGCCGGTAACGTTTGCTTGCAAATTCTCTATGTATTTCTTCATCTCTCTACTGCCAGTGCGACGCCCTGCCCGCCGCCGATACACAGTGTCGCCAGGCCCCGGTGGGCATCACGACGTTTCATCTCATAGAGTAATGTAACGAGAATGCGTGCGCCGGAGGCGCCAATTGGGTGCCCCAGCGCGATGGCGCCTCCATTGACGTTAACCTTGCTGGTGTCCCAACCAAGATCTTGGTTAACCGAGATCGCCTGGGCCGCGAAGGCTTCATTCGCCTCGATCAGGTCCAGATCATCAATCTGCCAGCCCGCTTTCTCCAGGCAACGGCGTGAGGCCGGAATAGGACCCGTCCCCATGATGGCCGGATCAACACCGGCACTGGCAAAGGCGACTACGCGCGCCATAGACCTCAGTCCCAGTTTTTTAGCAGTGCTTTCGGTCATCATGATCACAGCGGCCGCGCCGTCGTTGACCCCGGAAGCATTACCCGGTGTTACGGTGCCTTCCTTTTCGAACGCCGGACGAAGCTTGGCCAAGCCCTCCGCGGTTGTACCGTGGCGTGGAAACTCATCGGTATCGAACACAATGGGTTCACCTTTGCGTTGTGGAATCTCGACCGGAATGATCTCCTCTTTAAATCGTTCTGCCTTTTGGGCTGCTTCCGCTTTCTGTTGCGAGCTAGCCGCAAACTGGTCTTGCTCGCCGCGATCGATCTCGTACTTGCGTACGATATTCTCGGCCGTAACTCCCATGTGATATTGGTTGAATGCGTCCCACAGGCCATCAACAATCATAGAGTCTTTCATCGCCCAATCACCCATCTTGGTGCCCACACGTGACTTGGGCAACACATGCGGCGCTAGCGACATACTCTCTTGCCCGCCAGCAATGACCACGTTGGCGTCGCCACAGCGGATTGCCTGCACGCCGAGATGGACAGATTTGAGTCCGCTGCCACAGACCTTATTGATGGTCAGGGCCGATACCGAAACCGGCAGACCTGCTTCGATGGCCGCCTGGCGGGCCGGGTTCTGGCCCGCACCACCCGTCAAGGTCTGCCCCATAATTACTTCATCGATTTGCTCAGGTTTAACCCCACTACGCTCAAGTAGCCCCACGATGACCTTGGCACCCAGGCTGCTGCCTGGAATCTGTGACAGGCCCCCGCCAAACGTGCCCACTGCCGTACGGCCGGCGGCCACGATGACGACATCTTCACTCATGATTTCCTCCTAATGTATGGTGCTGCAGGGGGATGTACGGACCGCACAAACCCTTTGCGGCAGCGCAACATAGACTACCAGAGATGGCCAATTCACGCCATATGTCTGTACACAAAAAAGGGACTTTAAGGCAGACCTATATGTTGCAGCGCACAAATCACTATGATATCCTGCGGACAAATCATCAACAGCCCTTTGCAGAGACAGAATCAGTGAGTGACGACCCATTCTCTTCCGCAAGCAAGGATTGGCTGGCCTTCCAGCAGCAGTATTCGGATGCCTGGCGCGCATTGGGCGACCAAGTCCGCGAGACCACGTCGACGGCTGAAACGCCGACCAACCCTTGGGCCGAGGCGCTCGATAGTTGGTGGAAGGCGGTGTCTGCGGGTGCCACCCCGGAAGTCAATGATTTCTACGCCAGGCTCAGCCAGCAAGCAAAGGCCTTTTTTCGTCTGTCAGAGGGCTTCGGCCAGATGACGCAAACGGCCACTGGGGCTCAATTATTGCGCCAGGATGTGGTGGCCCTGTGTAAGAAAGAGATGGGCGACAACCCGCTGGTGGGACCGCTGCTACGCCAGGTGGACACGATCTTTGTGGAGCGTGAGGATAAAGACCAGTCCGCCGTACTCAAAAAAGCCCTGAAAGTGCTCGCCAGTGGCCGCTCCCTGG
>LXTK01000228.1 GCA_001643475.1 Proteobacteria bacterium SPGG2
CGCCACACTAGCATGGGCGGCCTTGCCGCCCGAGCAGCCCAATCGTTATTACACAAATGGGCTCGAGGGCAATCGTTATACGATTGGGCTCAAGCAATTACAACCGACCACGATCGCACCGGGCAATAGTGGCCGATTGGCGAGCATACTTTATGTCGGACCTAAGGAGCACGATCGACTCGAACGTCTGGCGCCGGGAATGGTGTTGACCGTCGACTACGGCTGGCTGACGTTTATATCGGCGCCCTTGTTTTGGCTGCTAGAGTACATCCATCAATGGGTTCGAAACTGGGGTTGGGCCATCATCGTGCTGACGCTTTTAATTAAGCTGGTGTTCTACCCGCTTTCGGCCGCGAGCTATAAGTCAATGGCCCACATGAAGCGCATGCAACCCAAGCTGCAAAGTCTCAAAGAACGGATGGGGCACGACAAACAACGTTTTAATCAAGCGATGATGGAGCTCTACAAAAAGGAAAAGATCAATCCCTTGGGCGGGTGCTTGCCGATCGCGATTCAGATTCCGGTGTTCATTGCGCTCTATTGGGTATTGCTTGAAAGTGTGGAAATGCGTCAAGCGCCGTTTATTCTGTGGTACATAGACCTCTCCGTGCGCGACCCGTACTTCGTTTTGCCGTTGATAATGGGTGCAAGCATGTTTGTGCAACAAAAACTCGCCCCGGCGCAGCTTGATCCCATGCAAAAACGCATCATGAGCGCGCTGCCCATCGTATTTACGGTGTTCTTCCTATTCTTTCCGGCTGGCCTGGTTCTTTACTGGGTGGTCAACAACATCCTATCTATTGCCCAGCAGTGGCAGATCACACGCATGATCACGGCAAAGGCGAAGTAGCGCCGGCGCCGATTAGCGACACCATTGGTGCGGTAGCCACACCCGCGGGGTATGGTGGTATCGGTGTGGTCCGAGTGTCTGGGCCGGCCGTGCGTCAGGTTGCCCAGGCTCTGATTGGCAAGCTGCCAGCGCCACGGTTTGCGCGCTATTGCGCGTTTCGGGATGCCGCGCAGCAACCCATCGACCGCGGCATTGCCTTGTACTTCCCGGCGCCGCACTCGTTCACGGGCGAAGATGTGCTCGAGCTGCACGGCCATGGCGGGCCGGTAGTGATGGATATGTTACTCAAGCGCGTACTCGCGCTTGGCGCGCGGATGGCGCGCCCGGGGGAGTTTTCGGAGCGGGCCTTTCTCAACGGTAAGCTCGATTTGGCGCAGGCGGAAGCGGTCGCCGATTTGATAGAGAGCAGTTCCGAGAGCGCGGCGCGCGGCGCGTTGCGGTCGCTGGACGGTAAGTTCTCCGAATGGGTGCAACAGACCGTCGAACAATTAATCGTGTTGCGCACCTACATAGAGGCGGCCATCGACTTTCCCGAAGAGGAGGTCGATTTTTTGGCCGACCAAAAGATCGCAAGCCAGCTTTCTGTAATTGCCGAAAGCCTAAACGATCTGTCTGAATCGGCACGCCAGGGGTGCTTGCTGCACGACGGCATGACCGTGGTGTTAGTGGGCCCACCCAATGCCGGTAAGTCTAGTCTGTTGAACGCATTGTCCCAGCAAGATACGGCCATTGTCAGCACCACCCCCGGCACCACCCGCGACGTGTTGCGCGAACGCATTGATATCGACGGTATGCCCATGCATGTGTTGGATACGGCTGGTTTGCGTGAAGGTGGTGATGCACTGGAAGCAGAGGGCATGCGCCGCGCCCGCGCCGCCATGGAGCGCTCGGATCGAACTCTGTTGGTAATCGATGACGATTCAGTTGATGACACCGTACTTAACGGCCTGCTCGAACAATTGCCAGCAAAGCTTGCGGTAACGGTTATTCGCAACAAGATCGATCTCACCGGTCGTGCCGCGGGCGTGCAGGAAACACAAGGGCGAAGCGAGGTGGCGTTATCGGCCAAGACCGGTGACGGGCTCGACCAATTGCGCGAGCATCTTAAGCGCTGTATGGGATTTCAGGCGGCCGGTGAAGGCAGCTTTATTGCTCGTCGGCGCCATCTCGACGCGATACGTCGCGCGCGTGATCATGTACAAGCCGGGCATCGTTGTCTTGAGCAAACACGGGCCGGTGAGCTTGCAGCAGAGGAATTACGCTTGGCGCAACAAGCGCTGAATGAGGTGACCGGCGAATTCACCAGCGAAGATCTACTAGGACGTATCTTCGCCACCTTTTGTATCGGAAAGTAGGCGATGCCGTCGCTCCAGCCTACGCCCCAGGAAACCCATTTCCGAGTGGTGCAGGAGTTCTGTAAGAAGGAAACGGCCAGAGAACAGAGCGGGCGATTTGTCAGCGTATGTGGAGTGTGTGGCCCTGCTTACGAAGTCTTGGGTACGCAGAAACATCAACGTTGCTGATTTTTCGCTACGGCGCTATGCTGGTCTCACCACGACAGATGACGGGTTGAGCGAATACCTAAAACTCGCTGATTCTCGTCCTTCCCGAACAACGAACCACTGACTTCCCGTCACCTGCCAGGTTTCTAGCTTACCGTTTTTTTCAAGAAGAACTACCAGGAGGCTACTATGGCGTACCGAGTTCGTAAGGTTAATTACTGTTACGTCACTGTCCCGAGCCGTGCCGGGCAGGGTGCCAAGGTGTTGGCCGCACTTAAAGACGCCGGGGTGAACCTGTTAGCTTTTTCCGGCTTTCCGACTAAAAAAGGAAAGGCCCAGCTTGACCTCATTGCCGACAACATGGCTCCCCTGAAAAAGGCTGCGAAAAAATATGGCTGGCGACTAAGCAAGGTTAAGAAAGGCTTCATCGCGCAGGGTGACGATGAGGTCGGCGCTGCACACCGCCACATTCAGAAGCTTGCCGATCAAAAAATAAACATCACAGCAGCAGATGCTGTCGCCGCCGGCAAAGGCCGCTACGGCATGATTTTCTGGGTCAAGGCTAAAGATTACGATCGGGCAGCGAAGGCGCTAAACGCAAAGTAAGGTCGTCTGTGGGACTTTTGCAGGGATCAGTTGTGCATCGTACTTAGGTAGCGCCAGCGTGGCACGGGGGAGTAACGGGACGGGGTCAAGAGTAACGGCGCGTCCCCCATGCCCCACTTCTACCTCACCCCCAAACAAGACGACTTCAACCAAATCCCCGAGCTACAAGTCTGCAGTAGCCGAGGTGTTGTATGATGCGGAGGCCGCCCTATCAAACCC
This sequence comes from Proteobacteria bacterium SPGG2, assembly GCA_001643475.1. GTDB lineage: Bacteria > Pseudomonadota > Gammaproteobacteria > Acidiferrobacterales > SPGG2 > SPGG2. The sequence continues at coordinate 3,178 of LXTK01000228.1, forward strand.
CAGTGCGTTCAAGATAGAGGAAATCAGCACCTGCGGGATCAGATCACTTCCAACCTCGAGCGGGCACAGGAGGCTCCGAACGTGACATGCAGAACCTGGTTTCTCGCCGTGATGTTGATGGGGCTGAGCGTCGGCATGGTGCCAACCGCGTCGGGCCTGGAACCGAGCTTGGGTATCAAGCAGGAACGCGGGGGCGAGGAGATTGAAGACACTGCCGACACGGACCAAGCGGTGGCACCGGGCACCCGGGGCTGGTATATGGGCGGTGGCTTCGGCGGGTCGGACGATAAGGGCCTGCGCGAGGATGATACAGGCTTCAAAGTGCTCGGCGGCTACCGTGCGAGCAAATACCTGGCATTAGAAGGTGCGATTGTCTTCCTCGGGGAGTTCGGGCCGGCAAATGCGTTTAGTAAAGACGGCCTTTCGCTGGAGTTCGTCGGCATCTTACCGATCGGTCAACGCCTTGAATTGTTCGGCAAGCTCGGTATTTTTTTGTGGGAGATTAGTGCCGACGCCCTCTGCACCCCTTTCGGCTCGGGGTTTGTGTGTGTGGAGGATGCCACCGTCGACGATGGCACCGATGCGACATACGGCGTCGGCTTCCAGACTCATTTCACGGCAGGGTGGGGTGGCCGTCTGGAGTGGCAGCGCTTCACTGACGTTGGTACCGACGACGTCGACTTGTTATCAGTAAACGTGATCTATGGATTCTGATTGTGAGAAGCTGAGAATGAGTTTAGTGGTTGCGTCAATCGCTGGGGGAAGACCTCGGCATTGAATATGGCGAACGCCTTAACGCTAGGCCTTTGATAGGCAATGTAGCGTTGGCGAGGTTGATCTGGGCGGCGACAAACAATTTCAGGTACTACTCAGAATGACAACGCACTCGTGCTGCCGATAAGCGAGCCAAGCAATCGATTGAC
>LXTK01000131.1 GCA_001643475.1 Proteobacteria bacterium SPGG2
CGATTAATGCCGAGCTGAACGGCAACAGGACCAGATCGAATTAATCGCGTCCGAGAATCTGGTCAGCCGCGCAGTGTTGGAAGCGCAAGGCTCTGTCCTTACCAACAAAACTGTCGAGGGCTATATCGGCCGGCGCTACCATGGCGGGGCCGAGCACGCCGACACACTCGAACAACTCGCTATCGAACGCGCGAAGCAACTATTCGGTTGCTCATATGCAAACGTACAACCACATTCAGGCAGCCAAGCAAATCAAGTTGTCTATCTTGCATTGTTGCAGCCCGGCGACACCATACTAAGCATGGCGCTGTCTGCAGGCGGACACCTGAGCCATGGCGCAACGCCAAATCTCTCGGGCAAGTGGTTCGACATTGTGCACTACGGCGTCTCAGAGCAATCTGGGCTCATCGACTATGATGCAACTGAAGCACTTGCCGCCGAACACCACCCAAAGCTGGTCATTGCTGGCGGTTCAGCCTACCCGCGGTTCATCGACTTCGGCCGCTTCCGCGAGATCGCCGATCGTGCCGGTGCATTGCTGCTCGTCGACATGGCCCACTTTGCCGGCCTGGTTGCGGGCGGCGTCCATCCAAACCCGTTTCCACATGCAGATATCGTGACAACAACAACCTACAAGAGCCTGCGCGGCGCCCGCGGCGGGGCCATTCTTAGCAACGACCGCGAACTAGGAAAAAAGATAAACTCGGCGCTGTTCCCAGGCCTTCAGGGTAGTCCTATTTTGCACGCGGTGGCCGCAAAAGCGGTCTGCTTCGGAGAAGCGCTGCGACCAGAGTTCAAACAATATGCCAAGCGAGTGATAGAAAACGCCGGTACCTTGGCCAAGACTTTACAGAAACGCAGTTTCACGCTTGTCGCAAATGGCACTGACACCGCACTCATGCTCGTGGATTTACGCTCACAAGGGTTAACCGGGAAGTCTGCATCCGCCAGCTTAGAGAGAGCCGGGCTCACTTGTAACAAAAATGCGATCCCGGGTGACCCGCAACCACCGGCCATTACCTCTGGCGTGCGCCTATCATCGAACGTCGGCACCACCCGCGGGTTCGGCGTCTCAGAATTCCAGCAGATTGGCTACTGGATCGCCGATGTATTACAAGCACTGGTTATAAACCCGGACGACAACACCCGTATCGAAAAAGCGATCCGCACGCAGGTAACGGAACTGTGCCGACGTTTTCCGATTTACTCGTGATCCGTAAGTCGTTAGTCGTTAAACCAGATATCCTTCCTTCAACGCTTCACGGTTCACGAACACATGAGCTTTCTTGACCGCATTCGTGAGTGCAACGAACACGACCTCTCGCAATTCAAACCTTTCTATATCGAGCAACGCCAAGTGGGTTGGGTACGCCACGACATGGTGGAGCGACTTGCCGACTACCCCGATGTTTTTGAAATCACGCCTGACACGATCTCCTTGAATCCTAGGTTGGATTGTCCCGAGCTACGATCAACCGCTATCAAACCCGTGCTCGAAGCACTACGCGGTGCCGGAGTAATCCCGGCCTGGCGTGATGAGATCTACCCAGTTACCACTTCGTTTGGTGGCGAGCCATTGTTACAGATGGAACGCGCCGCTTTTCCTTGTCTCGGCATACGCGCCTACGGGGTTCATATCAATGGGTTTGTAGCGAATGGACCAGAGCTAAAAATGTGGATTGCACGTCGTTCTGCTACCAAGTCCACCTTTCCGGGCAAGCTCGACAATATGGTCGCCGGTGGTTTGCCGATTGGGATTTCGCTAGAAGATAATGTCGTCAAGGAATGTCACGAGGAGGCTGGCATTCCAGCCTCCTTGGCATCACGTGCAATCCGCGCCGGGTCGATATCTTACTGCAAGCAAGTCCCCGAAGGGCTAAAGCCGGATGTGCAGTTTGTTTGCGACCTTGAACTGCCACCCGACTTCGAGCCGCGACCGGTCGACGGCGAAGTTGAGGCATTCTATCTATGGCCCATCGATCGTGTCATGGACGTTGTCAGCAACACCACCGAGTTCAAATTTAATTGTAACCTTGTGATTATCGATTTTCTGATGCGACGCGGTTTCATTGCATCGGAACATCAAGACTACCAGCAGATTATTAAGGGCTTGCGATAGGCGCCCTCGTTGACCGCGTTACCCACATCACCGCGTGAATGGCACCACCGAGTGTGGCTGCTAGCCGGACCAATTATCTTATCCAACATATCGGTGCCACTGGTGGGCGCTGTCGACACCGCGGTGGTCGGCCACCTTCCTGACCCCATCTACATCGGCGCCGTAGCGCTTGGCGCCATTATCTTCAATTTCCTGTTTTGGGGCTTTGGCTTTTTGCGAATGGGCACTACCGGCTTCGTCGCCCAAGCCTACGGTACCGGAGATATCGATGAGGTGCGTGCCACTCTAGCGCGCGCGTTGTTGCTTGCCGTCGGTCTGGGCGTCCTGGTGGTAGCGCTCCAGTTTCCCATAGGTCTGTTCGTATTCTGGGCCTTTTCAGGCAGCGTTGAACTCGAATCCCTGGCCAACAGTTACTATGTGATACGCGTTTGGAGCGCACCGGCGACGCTGGCCAACTACGCCATTCTCGGTTGTCTCATCGGCATCCAAAAGACGCGCGCCGTTCTCGCGCTACAGCTCGTGCTCAACATTACCAATGTGCTTCTCGATCTTGTGTTCGTTTTGGCTCTCGGTTGGGGCGTCCAAGGCGTCGCGCTGGCATCGGTGATCAGCGAATTCGTTGCCCTGGTATTCGCTTCATGGCTAGTGATGCGCAATTTGAACCGTCTCGGTGGTCAATGGGCACGCTCGCGTATTGTTGACATATCGAAACTGAAAGCATTACTGCACGTAAATATCAACATTTTTATACGCACGCTTTGTCTAATTTTCGCGTTTTCTTATTTCATCGCCATAAGTACCAAGATGGGTGAAATCACACTGGCTGCCAATGCTATCTTACTTCACTTGCAGTATTTTTTGGCTTATGGGCTTGACGGGTTCGCGTTTGCGGTCGAGTCATTGGCGGGTAGCGCCTACGGTGCACGTAACCGCGGTGCCTTCCGTACGGCAGTACGGGTCACCACGATATGGGCACTTATCGTGGCCGGGCTGTTTACGGTCCTCTATGCGGTATTGGGTACTTCTATTATTAGTGTCATCACCGGGATCGAACCAGTACGCCTAGCGGCGGCCGACTACCTGATATGGGTACTAGTATCTCCAGTACTATCGGTTTGGAGTTACCAGCTAGATGGAATCTTTATTGGCACCACGCGATCGGTGGAGATGCGAAACGGTATGGTTTTATCGCTGCTCGTCTATCTGCTGGCGATCTGGCTATTCGTACCGCTCTTAGGCAACCATGGGCTGTGGCTCTCACTCATGATATTTATGGTCACACGCGCCATAACCCTGGGTCTATGGTATCCACGAATCGGCCGATCGATGCAGTAGACGGGCACGGTGATAAACTACGGCATCCAAAACCACCCTAGGTAACGTACCTACGATGCAAGCCGCATGGTTTCAAAAACAAGGGCCCGCCGCCGAAGTACTTAATATCGGCGAGCAGTCAATGTCTGAACCCGCTCAAGGGGAAGCACGCATACGGCTGTACGCGTCTGCCGTCAATCCGTCCGATGTCAAAAAACGTGCTGGTCTACAACCCGCACCCGTCGACGAGGGCCCAGTGATCCCGCATAGCGACGGGGCGGGTATCATCGATGCGGTTGGTCCGGGTGTAGCCGAATCGCGAATCGGCGAGCGGGTCTGGGTCTATCAAGCGCAATACCAGCGGCGACTGGGCACCGCCGCCGAGTACGTGACCCTGCCCATCGAACGTGTCGTATCGCTCCCCGACAATGCCGAATTTGCCATCGGCGCCTGCATGGGGATCCCGGCTATGACCGCGCATCGGTGCGTGTTTGCTGACGGCAGCGTCGCCGGACACACCATTCTAGTAACGGGCGCTGCCGGTCGAGTTGGCTATTACGCCGTGCAATGGGCAAAAGCCGACGGTGCGCGCGTCATCGCCACCATCGGCCGGAAAGAGGGCGTGGACGATGTACGTGAGGCCGGCGCCGATGTAATCGTTAACTA
>LXTK01000288.1 GCA_001643475.1 Proteobacteria bacterium SPGG2
TGGTTGAAAACCGGTATGGGCGTTTCTTCGAGGATTCCCTTGGTAAACTTGAAAAGCGCCATGTCCGGTCGACCCCAAGGACCATAAACGGTAAAGAAGCGCAGTCCGGTGCACGGCAGCCCATAAAGGTGTGCGTAGCAGTGTGCCATCAGCTCGTTGGCCTTCTTGCTCGCGGCGTAGAGCGAAACCGGATGGTCGACATTATCGTGTTCCGAGAAAGGTAGCTTGGTATTGGCGCCGTAGACTGAACTCGATGAAGCGAATACCAGATGCTTGATGTCCGCATGGCGACACCCCTCAAGCACGTTGCCAAAACCTACCAAGTTGGCATCGATATAGGCATATGGGTTATCAATAGAATGGCGAACGCCTGCCTGAGCGGCTAAATGCGCCACTGCATCAAACTCATTTTCTCGAAATAATTTTTCTACACCCTCGCGGTCTACAATATCCAGCTTGCTAAACGTAAAGTTTGAGTGTTTGCCAACACGAGCGAGACGCGTCTCTTTAAGGCTGACATCATAGTAATCACTCAGGTTATCGATCCCAAGTACAGTATCGCCACGCTCGAGCAGCCGGGTAGCAAGTGCCGCGCCGATAAAGCCCGCAACGCCAGTAACTAAACTTTTCATGGTAACTAGTGATTCGTTAGTCGTTAACCGTAAGTCGTGACCCTTATACGACTAACGGTTCACGGTTCACGATTCACGAAATTAGGCACGCTACCGCCATGCAGAACACAATTCAGTGCCCGCACAGCCACGCCCTTTTTATGTCACTGATCCGACGTCACCACGCGAATCAGCGGTATCACTATTCCAACCGAAGTATGTCCGGCACCATCACCCTTTCTTGTCCGACCCGTTCTACGAGTTGTTTATGGCTAGTGCTGGGTGACTGTAGATCGGTTAATACGCAGGCATCGAAGGTTTCGATGCCATCAAGGTCAGTCCATACTTTTTTGCCGACAAATCGCTCACGATCGGCACGCGGATCGTAGATGGCGACGATCTCGATTTCGGCTTCTGTCGCTTGCAACGAGGCGATCTCGGCCAGGTCAGAAATTCCACAAAGCACGACCCGCTTCCAACCCCTTAGCGCACACTGCTGGAAAACCTCGGCGCAAGAGGCGCTGGCGCGCCGGTAAAAAGTGAAGGAATAAGACAGGTATTTGGCGGTCAGTCGGCTCTTTTCGGCAAACCCCTTGGGAGTGAGATAATAGAGGTAACGATTCGCGGGTGCTGTACGAATCTTCACATATCCTTTGCGGATACAGCGCTTTAGGTAGGAGTTGGCCAAGCCCAAAGCTACTCCCAGCTGCCGGGCAAGATGGCGCTGGCTCAGATTACTCTGCTTGCCGATGGCATCCAGAAGCTCCAGGACAAGCTCGTCGTCGCGCTCCCCTTTAGTGTTCATACCATGAACACTAAAGGCTAAGGGGGAGATCGTCAAGCGTGCAAGGATGACGATCTGGTTATGTATGTGTCTAACAAATAGGCTCGATCGTATCCCGGGCAAGTTCTACCCGGGCTTGCTGGCCCAGGATCTCCAGCAACACCAGCACCCTATCCTTGGCCGACCGCGCCAGATAGATACCTTCGAAACCGGCCATCACTCCATCCGCAATACGCAACGGCTCACCGGGTCGATAGGTATAGTCTGGGAGTTGCTGGATGCCTTCGTCGTCATCGCGCTGTCTGAGGTTGCTAATAAGGTCACCAGGGACGGGAGTCGGGAACTGCCCGAATCGAACCAGGGTGGTCACACCCAGGGTCGACCTTATTGGCCCCCAGTCATCATGTTGGGCATCCAGGCGAATAAACAGGTACCGTGGAAACATGGGCTCAACGACCATTTTCGGCCTACCCAATCTCCGGCGCCGTTGTCGTGCAACTGGCAGGTAGGTCTCGAATCCCTGGCGTTCCAGGTTACGCTTGGCAACGTTCTCTTGGCGAGGTTTGCAATACACCAAATACCAGTTCTTAGTATCGCCTTGTTTCATGCGCAGCGAATCCGATTTGATTCCCGCGTCCAAAGCTCAAGCCTGCTCGATGGCCAATTCATGCAGGATCTCGTCGGGCGTGGCCGTGGTGGCACCAAGCTTACCAACCACCACCCCGGCCGCTATGTTGGCTAAGTGCAACGCGTCTTCCGGTCCGCTGCCCACGGCAAAGGCGCACCCTACCGTGGCAATAACCGTATCACCGGCGCCGGTGACGTCGAATACTTCGCGAGCACGCGCTGGGTAATGTAACGCCTCACCATCCCGCTTAATCAAACTCATACCCTCTTCGCCGCGCGTTACCAACACCGCGCCCAGGTCAAACGAAGACGCTAGGGCCCTGGCCTTTTCCTCGAGTTCTTTCTGATCATTAAAACGCCCCGCCATCTGCTCGAACTCCTTGCGATTCGGCGTGAGTAAGTCGGCACCGCGATACAAACTATAGTCATCGCCCTTAGGATCAACCACGACTTGAATGCCGACACCTCGCGCCGCTGCTATCATCTCGCTGATGGATCCCAGCCCTCCCTTGCCATAATCTGAAACAACCACGAGCTGAAATTGTCTGAGGTTCTCCAAATAGCGCTCGAGAAGCTGAGCGCGCGCATCCTTGCTGCCCGGCATATCGAAGTCGATGCGGATTAGTTGCTGATTTTGGGATATGACGCGGAGTTTGACCGTCGTATTCAGTAGCTTATCTCGCTGCAACCGACAATTGACACCTTCTTCTCGTAACAATTGTTCAAGCGTATCTGCCTCGTTGTCGCTGCCGCTCACCGACAATAGATCACATTTTGCGCCCAACGCCTGTACGTTACGCGCGACATTTGCGGCACCACCGGGACGCTCATCACAACGGTCGACCGCGATCACGGGCACAGGCGCTTCGGGAGAAATACGCTCCACACCCCCATACCAATAGCGGTCAAGCATCGAGTCCCCGACAACAAGAACCTTTGTGTCTCTAATCTTCTGTAACAACTCCGGTAACATAATGGCTCTATTTTTTTGTGCTTCGATTGATCATCAAATCTCGTCGACCGCGTGTCAATCAATATCGATTTGTCGGTTGATCGTGTGTAGAGCAACCCGTGGATCCGGTGCGCGTGTAATCGGGCGCCCGACCACAAGGTAGTGCGCACCGCGGTCTAAAGCCTCGCGCGGTGTCAAGGTGCGCACTTGATCGTCAGATTCCGCTTCTGCTAGTCGTACGCCAGGGGTAACCAAGATAAACTCTTCGCCAAACCTGCGGCGCAGGTCTGCTGCTTCCCGTGGCGAGCACACAACGCCATCAAGACCCGCGTCGCGCGCCAACTGCGCCAACGAGCCGACGGTCTCATCAAGGCTTCCATGCAATCCGACTTGTTCAACATCCCGCTGAGAATAACTCGTTAGCAGCGTGACACCGATAAGCTTGGGTCGGACTCCAGATGACTCAATCGCTTCACGGGCAGCCGCCAGCATACGGGCCCCGCCGAGGGTATGCACGTTCAACATCCAGATCCCCAGGCGAGCCGCGGCGCGACAAGCCCGAGCCATGGTGTTAGGGATATCATGGAATTTCAGATCGAGAAAGACATCAAACCCGAGCTTTACAAGCCTTTCCACGAACGACGGGCCGGCCGCCGTAAATAGTTCGACACCGACTTTTAGTTTGCACTCAGCTGGCCGCACCTGCTCAACAAAACAAACCGCTTGCTCGGCCGAAGGATAATCCAGTGCCACGATTATCCGCGAACTGTCCAATTACTCCTCCAATACAGGTTTGATCGTGCTCCAGCGGTTACAACCCGGGCAAAGCCAGTGCAAAGATTTTCCCCTGAATCCACACTGCTGGCATGCGTAGCCCCGATGCTGTTCTCGCAGCTCTTCGATAATATTCCTCAGAAGCATTAGATCGTCCTTGTTCGACTCCTGTGCTTCAGCCAAATTGAGTTCGATTAGCTTATGTAGACCGTGCACCGAGGGTCGGCGGCGTAAAGATTCTACGACAAATTTTTCGGCTGCTTCGATACCCTCACGATTTCTTATGGTTTCCGCAAACGTCAGCACCAACCCCATCTACTCTTCCGCCACC
>LXTK01000152.1 GCA_001643475.1 Proteobacteria bacterium SPGG2
AATGATCGAAATTCCATTTCCGATTCCGCGCTCGGTGATCTGTTCTCCAAGCCACACCAAAAACATGGTCCCCGCCACTAGAGTAACCACGGTGAGCACCTTGAAACCTATACCAGCTTCGATCACCACCGGTACACCGCCCGCGACGCTCTGACTTTCCAGAGCAACAGCAATGCCCAGACCCTGAAACGCCGCCAGTAAAACCGTAAAACGACGAGTGTACTGCGTGATCTTACGGCGGCCGGCCTCGCCTTCCTTTTTCAGCTGCTCCAGCTGCGGCACAACTGCGGTCATCAACTGTATGATGATCGAAGCGGATATGTACGGCATGATACCGAGAGCGAATACGGAGAAACGCTCCAGTGCTCCGCCGGAGAACATGTTAAAAAGCCCAATAATGGAACTCTGCGTGCCGCTGAACATCTCAGCCAATGCCCCCGGGTTAATACCAGGAACCGGTATGTACGTACCAACCCGGTATACTATGAGCGCACCGAGCACAAACAAGATGCGTTGCCGCAGTTCGGTGAGTTTTCCGAGGGCACCAAGGCCTGACGCGTCGCGTGTCGTGTAACGCGCCATCAAGGTTCGACCTTACCGCCGGCCTGCTCGATGGCGGCAACGGCCCCCCGGGATACTGAAACACCTTTCAAGTTCACGGCACGTTCCAGCTTGCCGGAAAGAAATACTTTCGCACGCTTAGCCGTTCGTGAAACCACCTGGGCCTTTTTCAAGGCCGCCAGGTCAATGGTATCGGCATCGACCTTGTTGAGTTCATGTAACCGTACCTCGGCCGTATCGTCTCTTAAGGGTGAGGCAAACCCGCGCTTGGGTAGACGTCGTTGCAAGGGCATCTGTCCACCCTCAAAGCCAACCTTGCTCGAGTTTCCGGCACGGGACTTCTGGCCCTTGTGCCCACGACCCGAGGTCTTTCCTAAACCCGAGCCGATACCGCGACCCGGTCGCTTTGGCGCGCTCTTGCTGCCAGCGGCAGATTTAATGCTGTTGAGCCGCATTAGGCGACCTCCTCCCACTTGAGCAGATAGGAAATGCGATTCACCATTCCGCGTACGGCTGGCGTATCCTCTAACACGACCGTGTGCCGTATGCGGCGCAAGCCGAGCCCCTTGACACAGGCCATGTGCCGTCGCCCGGTACCTATGGGACTGCGCCGTAAAGTGATTTTCAACTTCTTGCCCGCCATGCTTGTCTCCTAACCTACGATCTCGTCTACCTTCTTACCGCGTTTGGCAGCGACTTCGGCAGGGCTGTGCATCGACAGCAAGCCATTAATGGTCGCGCGCACCACATTGACCAGATTACGCGAGCCAATACACTTGGCCAAGACGTCTTGCACACCGGTTACTTCGAATACCGCCCGCATGGCACCCCCTGCAATGATTCCTGTACCCTCAGAGGCGGGCCTAATCACCACCATGGCCGCACCGTGGCGCGCCACGACCGCATGGTGCAACGTTGGGCCCTTCAGGCTCACCTTGACCATGTTGCGACGAGCGTTTTCCATGGCCTTCTGTACCGCAATCGGCACCTCGCGCGCCTTGCCACGCCCAATCCCGACCTTTCCGTCGCCGTCACCGACTACGGATAACGCCGAGAAACCAAACAGTCTGCCGCCCTTCACAACCTTGGCGACGCGTTTAATACTGATTAGCTTCTCTTGCAGATTGTCAGTGCGTACACTGAATTGGCGCTCAGCCACTCGCTTACCCTCACAATATTAAACCGTTTTCACGCGCTGCATCTGCCAGCGCCTTGATTCGTCCATGATACCTGAAACCCGAACGGTCGAACGACACTCGGGTAACGCCGGCTTGCTTGGCCTTCTCCGCGATGCGCTTACCAATAAGACTCGCGGCCTTAACATTCCCGCCGTTTTTGATTTCCTTTCGGAGTTCCAGCTCCAAGGTCGAGGCGCTCGCTAACACTTTTCCGCCGCTAACATCGATAATCTGCGCATAGATATGCCTCGGCGTACGATGTACACAGAGACGATCCATCTGCAAACGTGCAATGCCCCGGCGTATCTTTTGCGCCCGACGCCGACGTCTTGTAGTCTTGTTCACGTTCTATACCATCCTATTGCTTTTTCTTTGCCTCTTTACGGACAACGTGTTCATCGGCATACCTTATACCTTTACCCTTATACGGCTCCGGCGGACGGACAGCGCGGATCTCCGCAGCAATTTGCCCAACCTGTTGTTTGTCCGCACCTCGTACGACGATTTCTGTCTGGCTCGGCGTCTCCAGCGTAATTCCCTTGGGTACAGAATACACCACCGGATGAGAGTAGCCGGCGGATAGATTCAGCTTGTTTCCTTGCACTGCCGCCCGGTAGCCCACACCGATAATGGTCAATTTTTTCTCGAATCCCTCGCTCACACCCATAATCATATTATTAACAAGGGAGCGCATTGTACCGGATAGCGCCCGCGCAAAAGTTGATTCGGCGTTTGTCGCAAAATGCAAAAGCTCGCCCTCCTGGCGAACCTTGACCATTGGATGCACGTCAAAATTCAGCTGTCCCTTCGGTCCTTTTACGCTTACCTGGCTATTGCTGAGCTTGACCTCAACACCTTTTGGTATAGGAACCGGATTTTTTGCTACTCTAGACATCCGTTACTCCGTCACGACACGACGCACAAAACTTCACCACCGATACCAGTCTGTCGCGCCACACGGTCAGACATGATCCCTTGCGACGTGGAAATTATCGCCACACCAAGCCCCCCTGCCACGCTAGGAAGCCCATCCTTACCCTTGTATCGCCGACAACCCGGTTTGCTCACGCGTTGAATGTTCTCAATCACGGGGCGTCCGGCATAATATTTGAGAAACAATTCCAGTACCGGCTTATCATCAAGGGTGCGCTCTTCGTATCGCTCGATGTATCCTTCGTCACGCAGTACATCACTAATCCCACGTTTTGTGCGCGATGCAGGAATCACTACACTGACTTTATCCGCCCTCTGGGCATTGCGGATTCGCGTCAGCATATCGGCAATAGGATCGGTCATCATGACAGTTAAACTCGAGTAACAAGTAACAAGTAACAAGTAACAAGTGTAGAAAGAACCCGCATAGTTGAACTCATGGCAACTCTCTCATACCTTGTAACTTGTTACTTCCCATTTGCTACTATTTTTTTTACCAACTCGCCTTTACCACGCCTGGCACTTCCCCACGCATCATCAGATCACGCAGCTTGTTACGCGCCAGCCCGAATTTTCGATAATAACCACGTGGACGCCCTGTCAGCCGGCAGCGGTTGCGCATGCGGCTCGGGCTTGAGTCACGCGGCAGCTTCTGCAATGCTATCTGCGCCTCCATACGTTCCACCTCCGACAGCGCAATGTCCTTAACTCGGGCTCGAAGTTCCACACGTTGCACGCTATATTTAGTGACCAATATCGCGCGCTTCTTGTCCCGTGCAATCATGGATTTCTTGGCCATATCCTGGATCAGCTCCTGATCGGAAAATTAAACGCACCCAGCAACGCGCGCCCTTCTTCGTCTGTTCTCGCGCTGGTGGTAATCGTAATGTCCATACCACGGATCGTATCAATCTTGTCGTAATCAATCTCAGGGAAAATGATCTGCTCGCGCACGCCCATGGAGTAGTTACCTTGGCCATCGAAGGCTCGCGGTGGCAACCCGCGGAAATCGCGTGCCCGTGGAATCGCAATCTGGATGAGGCGATCCAGAAGCTCGTACATGTACGCGCGCCGCAGCGTCACCTTGCAACCAACTACCCAGCCTTCCCGGACCTTGAAGTTTGCGACCGACTTCCGTGCTCGTGTCACGACGGGTTTCTGGCCACTAATTTTCTCCATATCGGCCATGGCGCTATCGATGACTTTTTTGTCGACAAGTGCCTCGCCCACACCCATATTCAATGTGATCTTCGTAATCCGCGGCACTTGCATGACGCTCTTGTACCCGAACCTTTTAACCAGGTCGGGCACCACTGTCTTATGATAATACTCCTGTAACCTAGCCATCTTTACCTATTGAGCCGTCACTAGACGTCGACGACCTCACCATTACCCTTGA
>LXTK01000210.1 GCA_001643475.1 Proteobacteria bacterium SPGG2
GAATTCACAATGAAGACAGACTAAGGAGACGGTTTTATGTCAGACTATGTCTGGGCGCTCAGAACCGGACATCTACACCTAGTCGTCAGCCGGCTCGGATGCTGGTGCACCTATCTTTTTGATAAAAAACACGAGGATTTTTGCCGGTTCGGTGCCGCTGGCGTTCCGCGATACCGTGTGAACGTCATCGGGCGACTCGTAAAACGTCTGCCCCGCAACGAGCGTCTGTGGCTCACCACCAGCAACCTGCATGACGACTGTGCCCTCGAGGACATAAACAAATGTATGCGCGTTGTGGCGGTGACTGGCCGAGGCCACGCCGGGCGGATACTCGACTTCGAGTACAACGGCCTCGCGCCCTTCGATGTCCGGCAGGTCTGTCTGGAACAAAGCGGTTGCCACAGATTCCTGGGCCAAGCTGGTTGTCGACAGAATCGTTAGCAGTACGATCGCTAAAATATTAAGTTCTTTCACGGTTATTCCTYSRTYCATGACGACCTGCCGTGCATGGACGACGATGACTTGCGGCGAGGCAAACCCAGCTGCCATAAGGCCTTTGATGAAGCGACGGCGCTGCTTGTTGGCGATGCGCTGCAAGCGCTGGCGTTCGAGATCCTTGCGAAAGATGACACGCTGGACGTCGGCGCTGAGCGGCGAACCCAAATGATAGCGACGCTGGCAACTGCCAGTGGCTCGTATGGTATGGCCGGTGGGCAGGCGATTGATCTTGCGGCCGTCGGAGAAGTGCCCACACTATCCGAACTCGAAAACATGCATCGTCTTAAGACCGGCGCACTAATCAGGGCTTCGGTTCGCCTCGGCGTGCTGACCAGCGAAGATGTCACAGAAGATTGCATGCAAGCGCTCGATATTTACGCCCAACAAATCGGTCTCGCCTTCCAGATCACGGATGACATTCTCGACGTGGAGGGTGACGCGCGGACCCTGGGTAAGGCACCCGGGGCCGATCAAGCCCATAGCAAACCCACCTATCCCGCGATCATGGGCCTACAGGCCGCGAAAGAGAAACGAGTTAAGCTTGCTGAAAGCGCCCTGAGTGCATTATCACCACTGGGTGACAGTGCTAGCGTCCTTGCCAGCTTGGCCCAGCATGTCATCCAACGCACACACTAGTGCCTTGCTGCAGTATTAGAATTTACTTAAACTCCCTTATTGGCACGACTGCCGCAAGAGATATGAAATGACATTATTGAAATTAGATTCAAAATCTGCCGAAACCATCCCTGATATCCAGGCGAGCCCGGACCTTCGCCAATTGCCGATCCAAATGGTGGGGATCAAGGATATTCGCCATCCAGTACGCGTCAAGGATCGCAGCCAAGGTGAACAACATACGATTGCCCAGTTCAATATGTATGTGGAGTTGCCACATGACTTTAAAGGCACCCACATGTCGCGTTTCGTCGAGATTCTGAATAACTATGAGCCGGAGATCTCGGTGCAATCCTTCAAGAAGATGTTGAAGGAAATGACGGCACGTCTGGAGGCAGACACGGGCCACATCGAAATGACTTTCCCTTATTTTATCAATAAGGCGGCCCCGATTTCGGGCGTAAAGAGTTTATTGGATTACCAAGTCACGCTAGAGGGGCAGGTCAAGAACGGTACACATACGATGACCATGAAAGTCGTGGTTCCAGTTACAAGTCTGTGTCCGTGTTCGAAGGAAATTTCGCGATACGGCGCTCACAACCAGCGCTCCCATGTTACGGTGACTGTACGTACCAATGCCTTCGTCTGGATTGAAGATCTCGTGGAGCTGGTTGAGAAGCAGGCAAGCAGCGAACTATACGGCTTGCTCAAGCGTCCCGATGAGAAATACGTTACCGAACGCGCTTACGATAACCCCAAGTTTGTCGAAGATATGGTGCGTGACGTAGCTTCGTTACTCAACGCTGATGATCGTATTGATGCCTACGTGGTTGAGTCAGAAAACTTCGAATCTATTCACAACCATTCGGCCTACGCCATGATCGAGAAAAACAAACGCGCCGATCAATCTTTATAGTACTTCCCACCAATCAAAGGGCTGCGCGGAGAAATCGGTCAGTACCGCTTGGTAAGTTCCATTTTGTTGCCATTACGGGTCATGTTGACTCGACTTAGAAAAGACATGCCCAGCAAAACCTCTTTTGGGTGAGAGCCTTCAATCACACCTGCTTCGATGTTGTGCATAACAATTCCACCGACCTTTACTTTCTTTAGAGTCACCGCATACATAGGCACAATACCACCGGCAGTACTAGCCATGGCCCGCCGGCCGTGGCGTTTGTAATCCAAGCCGATACGATCTGCCGTGTAACTATTCATAGCTATCGTGGTGGCCCCGGTGTCTACCAGAAACTTGACGCTGGAACCGTTGATGCTGCCATCGGCGTAAAAAGCACCGCGCTGAGCGAAAAGAACCACCTTCTGCGCACCCCCCTTTGATCCTAGTCCGCCACCGACGCTCACAACCCCTAGTCGCAAGGTCTCGCGTCGGCCGGCGATTTCGACCTCGACTAACTCATTCCGCGTATCGGTGTGTATCAATTTCAAACCTTCGGGGCTGGTTTCGCCTACCGCCAGCACACGTCGTTTGCCATCGATGTTTATGATGGCTTTGTTTTCGAATAATGCGAATACCTTGATCGACTGTTCCGCGTATAGGCATTGCGACCATATGATCACAATCAAGACAAGGAATCTTTTCAGTACACCCGCCATATCATTCTCTAAATCGTCGACTGCGTCCTGCCCGTGCCCGCTATCCTTGGGGCTCCCATCGCCGCTATAGGCCGTCTTAAAAGGATAGACAACTTCACAACGATTGTGCATGTGAGCAGTATGCCCTATACCCAACCAGCCATAGTACTCCTAGCGTCCGACGGGCGTTATACTGCGGCGGATTTCTAACGCCGTGCACGAACTGAGGCAAATAATGCGCGTATCCACCTTCTTATTGTCCACCGTCAAGGAGACCCCATCAGACGCTGAAATCATAAGTCATCAGTTAATGCTACGGGCCGGGATGGTTCGCAAGATCGCGGCCGGTATATACACGTGGTTACCGTTGGGCCTCAGGGTGATGCGCAAGGTGGAGAACATCGTGCGTGAGGAAATGAACCGGGCCGGCGCACAGGAAATTCTAATGCCTGCGGTGCAGCCGGCCGAATTGTGGCAGGAATCGGGCCGGTGGGAAGAATACGGGCCGGAACTACTACGTCTTCGCGATCGGCATGGGCGAGACTTCTGTTTCGGTCCGACCCACGAAGAGATTATTACCGAGCTTGTGCGGCGGGAAATCAAGAGTTACCGCCAGCTGCCAGCAAACTTCTACCAAGTGCAAACCAAATTTCGCGACGAAATTCGTCCACGATTTGGCGTCATGCGGGCACGTGAGTTTGTGATGAAAGACGCCTATTCATTTCATATTAGTCAGGCATCACTACAACAGACCTACGACATTATGTTCGATGCTTATAAATGCATCTTCAGTCGAATCGGTCTTGAATTTTGTGCAGTTGAAGCGCACGGGGGCGTCATCGGTGGCGGCAATGTTTCACACGAATTTCATGTTTTGGCCGATTCCGGCGAAGACGCGATCGCCAGTTGCAGTCAATGCGATTACGCGGCCAACGTAGACTTAGCTATCAGCGGTAAAGCGGACGAACCCCGGAGCGCATCTGACAAACCGATGTCCGTAGTTGAAACACCAGATCAGCACACCATCGAATCGCTAAGCCAGTTTCTGAAGATCGATCCAGCTCAAACCATAAAGACACTTCTGGTCAAGGGTGTCGACGACATTGTTGCGCTTGTTATACGCGGTGACCACGAACTAAACGTCATTAAGGCAGAAAGGCTACCGCGGGTGCAAAAACCACTATCTTTTGCGACGGCGGAAGAAGTCCAACGCGCCACTGGGTGTGAGCCCGGATCTATCGGCCCGGTCGGATTGAAAGTACCGGTCATCGCAGACACGAGTGCTGCCCAACTGTCAAATTTCGTTTGCGGTGCAAACGAAGAAGGAAAGCATCTACAAAATGTACACTGGGGGCGTGATGCGACCAAACCTAAAGTAGCCGATATCCGAAACGTTGTACAAGGTGATCCTTGTCCGCGCTGTGCGGGTGTCCTCAATAGCCGACGCGGTATTGAGGTTGGTCACGTGTTTCAGTTGGGGACGAAGTACAGTGAGTCCATGGGTGCGAGTGTGCTCGATGAATCCGGTGAGGCCGTTGCCATGTCCATGGGTTGTTACGGAATCGGCGTTTCGCGTGTGGTTGCGGCCGCTATTGAGCAAAGTCATGACGAAAATGGCATTATTTGGCCCGGCCCCATCGCTCCCTTTGACCTCTGCTTGGTCCCAATTGGCATTAATAAGTCAGCGGCAATTGCCGAGGCAAGTGAGAAACTGTATCAAGAGCTTCGCGACGCTAACATCGATGTTTTGTTCGACGATCGCAATGAGCGCCCCGGTGTGATGTTTGCGGATATGGATTTAGTCGGCATTCCCCATCGCCTCGTGCTTGGCGAGCGTGGGTTGAAGAACGGCGTGGTGGAGTATAAATCGCGCCGGGAGAAGGCGACAAGTGAACTATCGCTCTCAGAGGTCGTAAACCGAATGCGCCAACACCTGAATACCTAACTCGCGCGCTTCCTTGCGACCATCATCGCCTCATCTCTGAAGCCACGGCTGATGTCTCCGACCTTGCCCTCTTCGCGATATACCAACACTTCTAACGCCGAAAACATAACAAGTAACTCGCCGTCGGCCAGACGGTAATCAGGATTGTTAGGGCCGACATCGCTTACACGAGTACGCGTGAACGTCTGGTAGAACAGCAAGCCATCCACCCGTAGCGCCTGCGTTAATTGGGGCGCAAGGCCTCGCTCCAGAAAGCGCGTCACGACAATGATGTCAAAACTCTCCGGCCCAGGGGGATGAGTGACCACATCGCGAACGGCCGCCTCGACCGACACGCCATGTGCCTGCGCTCGTTCCCGTAGCTTGTCTATGGCAATCGATGAGCTATCCCAGGCATGTGTGATGAGGCTATGTTCGGCCAACAAGAGCGCGTTGGCGCCAAGGCCACAGGCAACATCTAGTGCCGTGCCCGAGGCGGGCAATAAATGACGATTGTCCAGCAGGACCTGTGCTGGCGATGACTCCCGAGCCTGTCGATAACGAGCATCCCACTTATCGGTATGCGAACTCATATGTCTCGCCAATTTTGGCTATAAAGGATGTTCTTTTTGAGCGTGAAATGACTGACATAGTGAGGCTTGCAGGCTATGCTTAGGCATAAGCATCAATTTGCAACACAAAGCAAAACAATGCAACGCATCGTCGTTTTATTGCTGATATGCTCCCTGGCCCCGGCATCGTTCGCCTCGGCGCCTTCGGTCGATCCAGAACTAAAGACTCTATTAAAGCAAGCGGCTAGTGAGGCCAATGGGTTTACTGATCGATTCGATGCGTGGGTTTGGCTTGCGGATATGTCGGGGCGGCTTGAGAAAAAGATTCCGGACGCCAACTTTCGGATCGACCTACTAAAGAGTGCCCACCGCGAAGCGATCCGGGTGAAGCTCAAACCCGAACTCGTTCTAGCGGTCATTGAGGTCGAAAGTAACTTTGATCCCTTTGCCATCTCATCGGCGTTAAACATGTTGGTTGTGGCCAGAAGAGATTTTCCTTCGATCCGGGTTGGTGCGAAATAGTAGGCCTGGGGGCAATTGGTGTCAGTGTATTTATCGTCTATCTTTTCAGGATCATAGTTTTTATGGAAGTGTGCAAACAAATCCTTGTTGAAATCGAGGTATTCCCGCGGAATGGTGAAATCCGTGCCTCGTGAAGCCAACCCTTCCGTGAGTGTCGCCCCGCTGGGGTGGGCTTTGAGATAGTCTGCATTGGGCAACA
>LXTK01000087.1 GCA_001643475.1 Proteobacteria bacterium SPGG2
CATGATGAAAGAGAATGTGTTTGATGTGCTGATGTATTTGTTCGAGAACTACATGGACGAAGACGCTGATATAGATCAAGATCAGGAAACATTGGCAAATGAACTCGTAAAGGCAGGCTTTCCCCGGGGAGAGATCAGCAAGGCGTTCTCTTGGTTAGAAGGCCTTTCCGATTTGCGCCAGCGTGATACCATCCCATTGGCTGGTGGCGTCCCAGGATCCATACGTCATTACTCCCAAGCCGAGGGTGCTAAGATGAGCGCTGAGTGCAGAGGATTCGTTTTGGCGATGGAACAACGCGGTGTGCTCGATACGGGGACGCGTGAGATGGTCATCGATCGGGTTATGGCGATCGAGACTGAGGAAATTGAGCTAGACCAACTAAAGTGGATCATTCTCTTGGTACTGTTCAATCACGCAGGTCACGAACAGGCTTACACTATATTCGAAGACATGGTGTTTGAGGATGCGCGTCACGACCTTCACTAGTCGTCAACGCCGCGATACTTGAATTTATTGGCCCCTCACCTTATAAGTCAGGCGCTACTTGACAAACTACCCACCAGATCGTAGACAATGCCCCCGCATCTACTAGGGGTTAGCGGCCTATCACTGCCTTTCTCTTGCGGTTTTTGCCACTGCGCTATAGTTAAAGTGTCTGTGAGAACAATCAAGCATCGATGCCGTGGATGGAGCCGACCCGTTTTCGCTCGGCCCCGTTCCGTTAGTAACCGTGAAGGTATCAATCCCTTATGGCAAAGAATTTAATCATTGTTGAGTCGCCAGCCAAGGCCAAGACCATGGTGAAGTATCTTGGCAAAGATTTTTCTGCCCTCGCCTCCTATGGACATGTGCGTGATCTGATTCCAAAGAAGGGGGCGGTCGATACTGAAAACGGTTTCGACATGAAGTACGAGTTGATAGAAAAGAATAAGAAACATGTCGACGCGATTGAGAAAGCTATGAAGAAGGCCGACGCGTTGTATCTCGCGACCGACCCGGACCGTGAAGGTGAAGCGATTTCTTGGCATCTTTACGAGATTTTAAAAGAACGTGGTGTGCTAGATGACAAGCCAGTGCACCGCGTGGAGTTCTTCGAGATTACCAAGCGCGCGATCCAAGAAGCGATTAAGGACCCGCGCGAACTCTCTTCAAATCTAATCGATGCGCAACAAGCGCGACGCGCATTAGACTATCTGGTGGGCTTCAATCTTTCGCCGCTGCTGTGGAAGAAGGTCCGTCGAGGTCTGTCGGCAGGACGTGTTCAAAGCCCAGCTCTGCGAATGATTGTCGAACGAGAAGAAGAAATAGAGAAATTTGAGCCACGCGAGTATTGGACCATCGAGGCCGACGTTGAGGCCAAAGAAAAGCCCTTCAGGGCAAAACTTACACATTTTGAGGGCAAAAAGCTGGATCAGTTTGATATCGGCAATGATAGGCGCGCCAACGAGGTCGAGACGACGCTGCGCGAAAAGGCTGCCGGCAGACTGTTGGTTACCACGGTTGACAAGAAGCAACGCAAGCGTAATCCCTCGCCACCATTTACCACCTCCACTCTGCAGCAGGAAGCGGCGCGCAAACTCGGCTTTCGTGCTTATCGCGCCATGCGAGTTGCGCAACAGCTTTATGAAGGCATAGATATCGACGGGGAGACGGTCGGTTTAATCACTTATATGAGAACCGACTCCGTCAACCTGTCTGTAGACGGGGTACGGGACATCCGTGAGCTAATCGAGCAGCGTTATGGCGTCGAGAACCTGCCTGACGAGCCGCAGACCTATAAGAATAAATCCAAGAATGCCCAGGAAGCACACGAAGCTATTCGTCCGACATCCGCCATGCGGGCGCCGGAAGATGTAAAAAAACTGCTCAAACTGGAACAGTTCAAGCTATATGACCTGATCTGGAAGCGGACGATTGGTTGCCAAATGATTCATGCGACCCTCGACACGGTTGTGATCGATTTGCAAGCTGGCGAAGGCAACATCTTTCGCGCAACCGGTTCTCAGGTGGTGAAGCCAGGATTCATGACCGTCTATCAAGAGGGCCGCGATGATGGCGCGCCGGAAGAGGAGAAAGAGGGGTTGCTGCCACCGGTTGAGCAAGGTGATCATGTGAACCTCATTAAGGTACACGGTGATCAGCACTTTACCGAACCACCGCCACGTTACACCGAGGCCAGTCTAGTGAAATCGCTCGAAGCCTACGGTATTGGTCGACCTTCGACTTATGCCAGTATCATTTCCACGCTTACGTTGCGCGAGTACGTTACACTAGACAAGCGCAGCTTCCAACCGACGGATGTTGGCCGCGTTGTCAATAAGTTTCTTTCAGAGCATTTTGAACACTACGTTGATTACGAATTTACCGCCAAGCTAGAAGACGACTTGGATGCAATCTCTCGCGGCGAGAAGAAATGGAAACCGTTACTCAAAGAGTTTTGGGAAGACTTCAAAAAGCAGCTCGACGCGAAGAAAGATGTTGAGCGCCCAGGCGTCGAAATGATGGAAGAGAAATGTCCCAAGTGCGAAAGTGTACTGGCGAAGCGGTTGGGGCGTAACGGCTATTTTATTGGCTGCACCGGTTATCCGGAGTGCAGTTATACGCGCAACGTCGATGATGAACCCGGCACCAGCAGTGAACCACAAGTTGTGGAGGGGCGCAGTTGTCCGAAATGTGAGTCCGACCTCGTGATCAAACTTGGGCGTTACGGAAAGTTCATCGGTTGTAGCAACTATCCGAATTGCAAACACATGGAACCGTTGGAGCAGCCTAAGGACATGGGAGTCGTCTGTCCTGAATGCAAACAGGGCAATATGCTCAGCCGCAAATCGCGTTGGGGAAAAGTGTTCTATTCCTGTGCGCGCTATCCGGATTGCAAGTACGCAGTTTGGAACCAACCTGTCGAAGGAACTTGTCCAACATGTGGGCATGGCATGTTGACAATCAAGACTACTAAGCGCCGGGGCACGGAAAAGGTTTGCCCAGTCAAGGAATGTAAATTCACTGAACCTTATGACGAAGGTGAGCTAGACGAACAAGCTGCCGTGAATTAGCGTATCTTTCGAACCTGGCAGCCCAGCTATGTTTGATTTTTCGCTTGTAAAGATCTCACACTCTTATTTTTTCCTCATAGTTGCTATCGCCTTCGGCCTGCTAGCTGGTTGCGGCGGCTTGCCCATCAAAGAAGGTGGTATATCCAAACCCGTACGTTGGTCGGCCTTGCGTGGATGGGGCGATGATCAGCACGCACAGGCCTGGCCAGCTCTTAAACAGAGTTGCGAGAAACTGGCGGCACGCGATGCGGCTTGGCAAGACATCTGTAACGATGTCGAGGCTCTAGGCATGCCGAGTGACGAAACAGCGCGCGCATTTTTTGAGAACCATTTCGTTCCGCACCGAGTCGTCGGTCAGCGTGGTCGCAAAGGTCTAATCACAGGTTACTATGAGCCATTGCTCAACGGCAGTCTGGAAAGGACAGAGCGTTTCCGTTATCCGTTATACCGGCGACCGCCTAATCTGCTCACCATCGATCTTGGCGATGTGTATCCGGCGTTAAAAGGCAGGCGTGTACGCGGACGACTGCAGGGTACGCGCGTCGTGCCCTATTTTAGTCGCGCCGAAATCGATGGCGGCGAACCGCCGCTGGCAGGCCACGAACTTGCCTGGGTAGACGACCCGGTGTCTTTGTTCTTCCTTCATATTCAGGGCTCGGGACGACTACAACTTCCCGATGGCCGCATTCTCGCCGTCGGTTACGCTGATCAGAATGGACACCCGTACGTTTCTATTGGTCGCCAATTGTTGGAAGCGGAAGCATTGGAGGTGGAAGAAATTACGCTAGGCAGTATCCGGGATTGGATCGTTATGCACCCAGATCAAACTAAAGCGCTGCTCCACAGTAACCCTAGCTATGTCTTCTTCACGGTGAGAAATGCTGAGTTGCCCGGGCCGCTCGGTACACTGAACGTGCCGCTTACGGCCGAGCGCAGTATCGCCGTCGATCGCAAGTTTATTTCACTGGGCCTGCCGGTTTGGTTGGATACCACGTTGGCGGAGCAAGAGCAGCCCTACCGACGTCTGGTTTTCGCTCAGGACACCGGCGGCGCTATCAAAGGCGCGGTGCGCGCTGATGTATTCTTCGGCCAAGGAGAAAAGGCAGAACGCTTGGCGGGCGCCATGAAACAAGAAGGGCGATTGTTTGTGTTATTGCCGAAACGGGAACGCATTGCGGAGGAATAGGGCGTCGGCCGCTCTTGCGGATCCTGCGCCCGCGGCATTAGTGCATCTGACCTCCAAGGACGGAGGAAATGCAGCGGGATTGTAGGAACAATCCCTGCCTTGCACGTCAGCTACGCCAACGGTATGTTAACGGGGCGCCGGCCCGGCAACTGCTCCTGCGTTGCCCTACCTTCCGACATCTGACCGTCAGGGATGGTGGAAATGCAAAAGGATTGTTGGGAACAATCCCTGCCATGCACGTCAGCTCCAGCTAATTGTTATGCGGCGTATGCAGGTATTCCATAGTGGTCTCTAAACAGATCTGTGAAGCAAGACGGCGTCGGTTATGGAGTAGTGTCCAAGCCTTGCAACCGCTTCCGTAAACCGGAGCTGAGCATCGAAATAGCCGCGAAGAGCATTCGCTCTTGTAGCTCGCTCATGCGACGCTTTCAACAACCTACGCGTTAACGTGGGTGTTTGGCGTATAACGGCAGAGTTGAGCTGCTGGCCACAGGTATCTAAGACTGAAACGAGCCAAAGAGCGTACGCTGTGGCCAGTCAGCTCCGACGACGTGTTAGATGGTCCCCAAGATGACTCGTCAAATGCAAACAGGCTCTAACCGGGGAGGTTCGTGTAATACGTGAGAACCTCTGAACGCACACCTTCCGCCCCAACTTTGATCAGCCCGCTCCCCTGTATCTCTGTGCCAGGCACGGCCCACCAACACCATGCCGTGAGGATTCCTTCCTCTTCCTGGGTTACGACTTCCGTGAGCGTCATGAAGGGGTTAGGGAGATTGCCGCCCCGCAGAGATCGTACGGTCTCTTTCATCCCGGACAAGTATTCGGCGAACTCGCTCTTCGCAATCTTGCCGGTGTTCGGGTCGTCGAATATGTAATCATTCGATACGGCCTTCAGAATCGTGTCCGCGTCCCCCTTCGTCCATCCCTCAGCATACGTTCCTAAATGATCGGCTGCACTCATGTCTCTCCTCCTGTGGTCAACTGGTTGGTGGGCGATTCTTTCGATAGGAATTCTTCACACGGATTTTCCCATCGCGGAATGTAAACACATCACATCCGTTTACTTCCACTCTCTGACCGCCTTTGTTCGTGCCCGTGAACGTCCATTCCGACACCCCACGGTTCCCGACAATGAAATGCCGGGCCCCAAGCCACTGAGCATCCGGAAACGATTCCCAGACACTGGCAAATCCCTCACGAACCGCTTTTTGTCCTTCATAGCGGGTGCCACATACATCCGGACCCGATGAAGTCTCGTATACACAGTCGTCCGTCATGAACTCCATCAGCGCATTCACGTCATGACGGTTCCAGGCATCGGCAAACGCCTGTAGAAATACTACTGTCACTTTGTTGTCTGATCTCGCCATAAGACCATCCTCCCTCCTTTCGCTAGGCATCTAACGCCGCGTTGAGCCGCGCGGGGCACGGACACGACAGAAAACGGCGCGCTGTCTCACCGCGTCGAGCTCGAACGCGAAGTTAGATTTCCTATGTGTATTTCTTGCCAAGACGAACTAACTCCTGGTGTTCTTCATAGATCCGACTTCCCATGTTATTGAGCTCTTCTCTCTTGGCCTCTTTCTTTGGGTCTTTCTCTCCATAGCCAAGATCCATTGAAAGTAATCCGTTAGGTCCGGCGAATATATTTCGAGACAGCTCTGGCCGATATTCGGAAGCAAGTTTCCATAATTTCATTTTCTGCTTTTCGATCTTCTTGGTCAGAAAAACATGCTCGGCGTTGTTCCAGTTGTTTATGAAATTATCGAGATCCTTAAGATCGTCGCCAGAAAACGGAGCCCCAACATCTTGATCAGAGAGAAATTTGCAAGACCTTCCCGTTGAGGGAAACTTCGTAAGAAATTTCTCAAACAAAACTTTGTCTTTCTGCTTTTCTTGATCAGCCAAGGTCGGAAATACCTTGGGCCTGAGCATAGCCTATAAATCCTTTCCGAATTCCGTCAGAAAACCTGTAAAAAAGAGACCCAGCGCGCCGAGAGCTACGCCCCAAAGAAAGCTTGGCCAGTCGGTTGGGAGAAAATCCATTTCGTCGTGTGTTTTGAAATCTAACGGCGCGGCTGAGGCGCGGCGCGTTTTATGCGCCGTCCCCTCTCCAGCCGATTGTTAGAATGCGCCGTCATTAACCAATACACGCGTCGCCTCCTCAGGATGACTGGGAAGCACCGTTGCTACGTCAAGATAGAATTTGTACCCCAGAGGAAGAGGCTCCTTACGCAGCGGATACTCGTAGAGGCGCAGACTACCTGTGGCCTGCG
The DNA here is from genome assembly GCA_001643475.1 of Proteobacteria bacterium SPGG2. GTDB lineage: Bacteria > Pseudomonadota > Gammaproteobacteria > Acidiferrobacterales > SPGG2 > SPGG2. The sequence continues at coordinate 6,520 of LXTK01000087.1, forward strand.
ATCGGTTAAATGCGTCCAATACCATCGCCTGAACATGTGTCGCGCAAGACACCATATCCGTTCTAGCGAGTACGCAGGCATCGGCAGTCGAGAGATCACTCACGATGTCGCAGCCCCGCGTACACAAAGCGTCTACAAATGGCTGTAATGCCTTCGCGTCTTCCCCATCAGATGGTTGCGCTATGAATATTCGCATGTTTTTTAAGGATGCCGTCGCGTTCTAACTACATAGTATATGGACTCCAGTCGTATCAGAATGCGACTGAAGTCGTATTATTACGGGTCTCCTCGAAATCTTTTTGTCGTCAAGCACTTCGCACGCGCTTATACGACTCGAGTCGTGTTTCTCCACCTTCGTTTCGCCAACGGGCTCAGGCCCGACGCCCTAAGAAATTTCTCTAGATAACGATAATCGAACGTCTCGATTGCAGTATATCTCCGCACCGACGTAGCCTCTTTGAGAAAAACCCCTTAACAACCCGGCGGATAGTTCAGGCTCTGTCGGTCACCGTGTCGAAACCGACAGTTTCTAAAGGAGGAAGCCCACATAAATAACAACCATAGTTGAATGTCGTCATGGTCTAGGGATAAGGGTTGAAGTCGCCATAAGGCGTGGCGTCGCCATCGCCGCGATGTCGGGTTAGCGCGAGTGCGCGGTCTCTGATCCGTTCTCTCCATTCGCGCCCGTTGGCATCTTTCCACCAGACTTCCGTATCGCTGTTGGCAGCGAACTCATAGGGTGAGATGCCCACGTTTCGGGTCGGATGCCATTCATGGGCGAGTTGCGGGAAGATTGCTTTCAGTTGGCTCAAAGTGTTGACCCGACCGGGAATTTCCCTCGGCCCTTCGATGGTTACGCCGTCCTCGGTCCAACGATCCATGCGACCCCAGTAAAATCCTCGGAAGCCCTTTATTTTGGCAACCTGCGAATAGGGGTCCTCGTAGCTCCAGACCACATTCTCAACCATGCGATCGCCAACTTTAAGATGCCAATAGCTCGCGATGCCCTTGTAGGGACAATGGGTTCGGCGGTCCGACTTGTAAAAATATTCGGCCACGAGAGCGTCAGGAGGAAAGTAGTAAACCGGCGCATGCCCCAGCTCGAACATGACGTGGGCCCGATTACTCTCGGCAACGAGCTGGTCATTGAAAAAGGTTCCCACTCGAGCCGGAAGGAGGTCGAAGTCGACAATATAGTTTGGATTGCCCAGCCATCCTGTAGATTCGGCTGGTTGTTCTGGAACAGAGCTCATGTTTTGACTCCTAGTTCACACGGTGAGAGATCAAGGACTATCTTGCCGACCCCTTCTAGCGTATTTGGGCGAGTTTTTCTTTGTGGCGACTCGCTTGGAAAGCGATCAAGTCGCGGCATATCCGCCATCGATCATATATATACCGCCCGTGCAATAGGCCGCAGCGTCCGAGGCCAAATAAACAGCCAGTCCAGCGATATCGTCAGCGGTGCCGGCACGCTTGAGAGGAATGTGTTGTAGAAACCGTTTCAAAATGGCCTCATTGTTCCACAGGGCTTCACTAAATTTGGTTTTAATTAAACCGGGGCAAATAGCATTCACCCGAATATTATCTGCCCCCCAATCTTGCGCCATCGCCATGGTTAGGTTATTAATCCCAGCCTTACTGACACTGTAAATGCCAATGCCTGACTCGGGAGTGAGACCACCGATCGAGCTAATGTTGATGATCGATCCCCCACCTCTTTCTTTGAGGACGGGGTAGGCTTTTTTGCACAATTCAAACGGGCCTTTGAGATTGACATCGATGATCTTGTCGAAGGCGCGTTCTTCGGTTTGTTGAATCGGGCCAAAGACCGGGTTGACGGCGGCGTTGTTGATAATAATGTCTAATCCGCCATACGCTTCGACCGTTTTATCGGCCAGGGCATGGGCTTGTTCAATGTTTCCCATGTTCGCAGCAATTCCGATAGCCTCTAGCCCATCGCCTCGAAACGCCTCGGCCACGGCATCAACCGCTTCCTGTTTGCGACTACTAACCACGACCTTAGCGCCAAATTCGGCCAGGCCCCGGGCTATCGCCTCACCAATTCCCTTACTGGCGCCGGTGATCAAGGCAACTTTACCGTCCAATTGAAATAAGGGCTGGATACGTTTTTGTGTTGGCATTGAGATATCTCTCTAAAAAGAGTTCAGTGATTCGTGGTGTTAAGCGAATCTATAGTAAATATGGGCGGAGAGATTAAGATTTAACCTATCCATCCTCTTTCCCACCCAATCCGCCGACCACGATGTCCAAGCCGGTGTCTTTAAGCGCGACGAGCCCGAGTCTCGCAAGCTGAATCTCGGCGTTGGTAAACAGGCTGGATATCAGAAACTCGTCGCCAAGCTTCACCTCGTAGAGTATTTCCCCTTCGAGCCTGGGTTCCGCCCTGCGCCTGAGACTGATTTCACCCAGCGGGGTTTTCTGGCAGTCCAGTTCTTCAAATTCAAACGTCATCTACCAAATATTAAAGCGACATGTCGCTTTATGCATCTTTGAACTCGATGATCAACGCGTGGACTGGTGTGTCTCCAATATTCTCTGCCGCGTGCGTAAGCTCATCGCCCCAAAGTATTTCGCCAGCCGGACGTTCCATCTCTTTTGTGCTGCCGTCGGGGTAGGTGTCCCGCACCCTGTAAGAAGTGAGGGTGTAGATGAGGTGTCTCGGATGCCAGTGCATGGCATGGCTCTGCCCCGGCGCGAGCTGGACCTCAAGTACTCGCACCCGTTCGTTCTCAAGACGGATCTTGAACTTGTCCGGGTCTAACGCGACGGCATCCATCGAGTGGTGTTGTGACATTCGTGGGCTCCGTAAATCTATCAATTGGCAGGCGGGGTGAAGCAACCGCGCAGCCGCTGGGCTAGCTCGATGTAATAACCAAGATGCTGTCCGGTTTCGTAACCGTTGGCCCAGGTAGGGTTCGGCGCATCGTAAGACTTTTCGTAAGTACCAGGGTTGCTTGCCAAGAGTCGATCGCAATCGCCACGAATATTTTCTTTCATGGTGACGAGGCCGTAACCGAGCCCAGCGCCGAAGTCGCTATCTTGGCTCACATCGACGAGCAACTGACTGGCTTGCTCGATCGAGTCGTTGATTCTTTCCTCCACCAAGTGGTTGTGCTGTTCGACTTGCCAAATGCGATACTCAGCCAGTGTCTGTTCATAATTCTCCGGATACGCTTGACGTGCACGGCGATTCCAGTTGGCAGAGTGCTCGGCTTCTGTCAGACGGGCGTAGCGCTCGAGTAGTGGTGCGAATAGCGCCTCGATATCACCCGTCCCCAAATTCTTAGTGTGCCCCCTCGTGTCTACGAGCAACTCGACCCGACACGATGCTTCCCTGTAAAGCGTGAATGGTCCTTCGTGATATTCGATCAGAGCATTTTCCTTGAGATCGAGGAATACGTCCACACGGCGCCGCTTGACATCGACTCTACGAACTTTGGCCAGCTCGCCGGTCGGCAACGCCACTCGTCCATTGCCTCTGATTAGGTCGCCGCTCACGCGGTTGTTGGTGTAAGTACTATCACAGTTAGAATAAAGCTCACCGTTAACAATCACCCAAGCCCCGCGCCAGCGCGAGTTCAGTCTATCTTCGAGATCGGCGTGGGCAACCGGGGAGGTGATGACAAGGGAGAGGGCAAAGATACTCAGACACCAACGCATAGTTTTATCCTTTCGTAAAAAAGCTTTGATCGGACTGTCTATCTATTAATAGACCATCTCGTTGGTCGTTGCCGTTACTTGTTCATTCAATGGGTGGGCGAATGTTCCGGTAAGCGTTCTTTGCTAGGATCTTGCCATCTCCAGATGTGAAGACATCGCAGCCACCTACTTCTCGTATTCTGGTAACTTGCTGGCTAAGTGTTCATTCAAAAACGCTTGGACTTCTCGACGTGCCGCCCGGTGCGCTGTCTGATTGTAACCAGCCGGATTCAGGGCAGTAAACGTGCACAGCAGTTTTGTCGTCATTGTCATTACGAACACCTCGCGCTTAACGTCAGCTAGAACGCAGTCTGTGCCCGACTTCGGAGAGTAGCGGTATGGACGGATAATCCGTGATCGTGAGCCCGCCGTCGACGATGAGCGTCTGGCCGGTCACAAAGGAGGCATCGTCTGAGGCAAGAAACAGAACCGCCGCCGCGATTTCCGCTGGCGTCCCCATGCGATTGAAAAGAGACGGGGGCATTGCCCACTCACCACCCGCGGTGCCCGCAGCCGATAATTCCTCGTCCTCCTTGGTCGCGATCCAGCCGGGGCTGACGCAGTTGACCCGGATTCCGTGCGGTGCGCCTTCCACCGCAAACGACCGGGTCAAGGCCTCAACCGCTGCCTTGGCGACGCCGTAAAGACCCCAATTCCCATGTAGGGTTGCCGTCGATGAGATATTGACAATGGCACCACCACCCGACCTTGCGAGGAGGGGCAAGGTATATGCCGACACAAAATAGGTTGAGTCCACATTGGGCCCACGCAGTTTTTGCCAGCGCACGCCGGGCGGGTCCGATTTCTCAATCCCGCCTCGGCGGCTTCCAATACCGGCATTGTTGACGACGACGTCTAAGCGGCCGAACCGATTGCTAACGCCATCAACTAGTTTAATCACCGCCGATTCATCGGCAAGATCAACCGCAAAGAAGGCGCCTTGTCCTTCCAGCTCGTGTACTTCCGCGAGCACCGCCTCTCCCTTTTTTTGGTTGCGGCCCACAAACGCGACGGTGGCGCCGGCGCGCACGAAACGATGCACGATGCCGCGCCCGATACCGGAGTTGCCACCAGTGATTAAGGCAACCTTGCCTTGCATGCACGTTTCAGTATCGCTGGGCATCATTGAGTTCCTTATTCGCGCATACGCACCAACGGCTTTTGCCAAACTTTATCCTTTACCGCCTCGTCCAAAGGTGTTCCCGCGATCGAGTTGGTGTAGTTGCTCATCACCTTTGTTGCGATGCCGAGAACGACTTCTAGCGCTTGTTGCTCAGCAAACCCGGCACCAAAGAACGCCTCAAGCGCTGCCTTCGATACCTTCCCTCGTTGCACAATCAGCTCTCGGGTGAAGGCGCGTAGCGCTTCGAGCTTATCGTTAGTAAGTGGGGTGTCATCACGTAGTGCCTGAATGTCTTCTTGAGACATTCCCGCTTGTTCGGACAATAGTGTGTGCCAGGGGACACAATAGTCACAGGTGTTCTCGAAATTGGCGGTTTGAAAAACGACTTGACGTTCAACCGGAGTTAAAGAAGTCTGATCGAATGCCTCCTCGAGGTTGACATAGGACTGCAACAGCGCCGGTGCCGCTGCCATGACGCCTTCGAGATTGGGTATCATGCCGAAGCTTTTCTGCGTTCGCTCTAGAAAAGGCTTCGACGCCTCCGGGGCAGTTTCGGGAGAATGGATAGAGAATCTCTCGGTCATACTGATCACCTCTTCTAGCAAGTGGTGCAAATGTTTGGCTTTGCTAGCCTTCCCCAAACAGCGGAGAGGTGGAAAGGTGTTTAACCTTTGTTCCCTTCCCATTTATTGGGGAGAGCTAGGGAGGGCCTTAATCATATTCAACAGTGTGTCACCCACGACTTGGCGACGCCAGCCCGTCAGCAGCGCAATGTCTCGTTCGCCACGAATGAGTGCCCGTACATCCTTGCGCGTGGCAAGCAAGGCGGGGCTGATTCCCCGTTCGTCGGCACACGATTTGACAAGCGCGAGCATGCGATGACTGAGCTCTATCTGGGCCCGCGTCAGTTGTATGGGCTTCTTCCACAGTGATGACGGCGCCATGGTCTGACCATTTGCAATTGTTTTCAGTATGTCATCTCCCCATTTTCTGAGCGTCGCCGCTCCTATGCCCTTGATACTTCCGAGCTGCTCACGGGCACTTGGCTGTGTTGCCGCAAGCTCCAACAAGGTGGTGTCTCGCAACACCCAGCTGCGCGGAAGGTTTTGTTTCTGTGCGGTGTGTTCACGCCATCGAGCGAGGGCACGTAGCACTTGCTGGTTCGCCGGTAGCAAGGTACGTCCTTTCTTGATGCGCTCGTGGGCGTAGTCGGGGTCATTAGAATAAAGACCGGATTCTGTGAGGCGTGCACATTCTTCGGATACCCAATCGCTGCGCCCGAGCTCGTCCAGTTTTTCCGTGAGTTGGCGGTAGATCGGTACCAAATGGCGGACATCGTCGGCGGCGTAATCGAGTTGTTCTTGAGCGAGTGGTCGTGTCGACCAATCGGTACGGGTGTGCAGTTTATCGAGCTTGACACCGACTAGTTCCTCGACCAGTGCCGCGTAACCAATCTGGTCTTCATAACCTAGGAGTGCTGATGCGATTTGTGTGTCGAACACCGGCGCTGGCGCCGCGCCGCGCAAATCGTAAAAGACTTCGAGGTCTTGCCTCGCTGAATGCAACACCTTAACGATGTTCGAGTCATAAACCACGTCCAACAGGGCGGAGAGATCGTCAGTTGCTAACGGATCGACGCAAAAAAGCTGGTCTGACGTTGCGATTTGGATGAGACACAGTCGTGCGTAGTATGTGCGTTCGCGCACGAACTCGGTGTCAAGCGCAATCCACGGTTCTTGTCGCAGATGCTGGCAGACCAGTTCCAGACCTGGTTGATCTTGTACAAACTGATCAAACATATGCTTAGTCTATTGGTATCTGACGGATTGGAACAGATTTCGAGTTTGGGTTGTCATTAAGCATTTTTTGCGCCAGGCTTAAAGCGTGGCACGAACACTCGGAAACAACTAGCGACTCTATGCATATTCATATTCTAGGGATCGGTGGATCGTTTATGGTCGGCGTGGCCATGTTGGCGCGTGAACTCGGACACACCATCACTGGCTCTGATGCAAAGATATACCCGCCTGCAAGTACCCAGCTAGCGGACGCGGGTATTGAGGTCTTTGGTGGCTATGACAGGTCCAACTTGCAACCTGCGCCTGAACTGGTAATTATCGGAAACGCCTTGTCCCGTGGGAATGTCGAAGTCGAGGTAGTCCTGGACGCGGGCCTCGCATATACGTCCGGTGCGCAGTGGGTGGCGGAGAACATCTTGCGCGACCGTTGGGTCTTGGCAGTGGCGGGTACCCATGGCAAGACCACCACAACGAGCATGCTTGCTTGGATACTTGAGCAGGCTGGCCATAAGCCCGGTTTTCTCATCGGTGGCGTGCCAGAAAATTTTGGTGTCTCCGCACGTTTGGGGGACGCACCCTTCTTCGTCGTTGAGGCAGACGAGTATGACACTGCGTTTTTCGACAAGCGCTCGAAGTTTGTTCACTATCGGCCGCGAACGGCAGTTCTTAACAACTTAGAGTTCGATCATGCCGATATTTTCCCTGATCTCGGTGCAATTCAGACCCAGTTTCATCATTTTTTGCGAATGGTGCCCGCATCTGGACTCATTGCCGTTAATGGGAACGACGACAATCTGCGAGTGCTTCTAGATATGGGGTGCTGGACAAAGGTCGAGTATTTCAACGCGCCAGATGGTTGGTCGTCAGTGCTCGAAAGCGAGGACGGCAGTGCGTTTACTGTGCTTTTCAAAGCGAAACAAAAAGGCGTGGTGCACTGGAATCTTATCGGTCAGTACAACGTTGACAACGCACTTGCCGCTATTGTGGCGGCAAGTCATGCTGGTGTGTCGGTGGCCGACGCTACCACTGCGCTCGGCGACTTCAAAAACGTGAAGCGTCGCTTAGAGGTATGTGGCGAAGCAAACGGCATCAGTGTCTACGATGATTTCGCGCACCACCCAACTGCGATCTCTGCAACATTACAGGCTTTGCGGTCACGGGTTGGCAAGGACCGAATCTTTGCGGTCATCGAGTTGCGCTCGAACACAATGCGTATGGGTACGCTGCGCCACGATATGGCGGCCTCTCTTTGTGAGGCAGACCGAGCGCTCGTTTTGCGGGTGCCTGATCTTAGTTGGGATATCGCCAGCGTCGTTGATGCGCTTGACGGGCGTGGGCGTATCCTAGGCTCTGTAGATGAGATTGTTGCTGCACTTGCCGATGAGTTAGGCGAGCGCGATCATGTTCTCATCATGAGCAATGGTGATTTTGGTGGTCTACCTGAAAAATTACTGGCTCGTCTGCAACAACAAGAGCCGGTAGCTTCGGGGGGCAAGTGGTTAGAATAAATACCGATGAGTGAGTTGCCTCTGTTTCCAGTGCATAGCGTGTTGTTTCCCGACGGCCGCTTCAGGCTGCGCGTGTTCGAGAAGCGTTACATGGATATGGTGACACGTTGCATTAAGCAGGAAACGCCGTTTGGTGTGTGTTTGATCCGCGCCGGACACGAGGTCGGCGAGGCGGCGCAACCCAGTTCGGTTGGTACTACTGCCAACCTAGATGAATACGATATGCCGCAGACCGGCATTCTGCATATAAGTGTTCGCGGCGGCCAGCGCTTTCGTGTTCTCGACACGCGGGTGCTCGCGGATCAATTGATTATGGGCGACACAGCGCTGCTGCCGGAAGAACCACACGTCGATTTGGGCTCGACCCATGAAAACTTAAGGGAACTTTTGGCCAAAATTCTTAACGAAGTTGATGGACGCTATTACTATCCGCCCGTAAGGCTAGATGATGCAACCTGGGTGGCTTACCGTTTGGCGGAATTCTTGCCCGTATCTAACGAATGCGGACAACAAGTGTTGGAGCAACCGGACCCAAGGCGAAAGCTCGATATCCTGGCAGCACAGATTACAGAACGTGAAGCCGAGACGAGTCAGCGATTCAGTTAGAATATTCTCAATATTGCATGGAGTTTGTTAAATGAGAACCAGCCTTTATGCACTATTATTTCTTACCTTGTCGTTAGTTTCCTACAGCAGCGAAGCCGGCTTTGAGGTGGGCAAGCACTACGTCGAGCTTGGTGTAGCTCAACAGGTCAGTGCCGATGGCAAGATAGAAGTGCGCGAATTCTTCTGGTACGGCTGTCAGCACTGTTACCGACTAGAGCCTTTTCTAGAGGCATGGCTTGAGAAGCGTCCCCCCGATGTTGCCTATGTACGCACCCCCGGAGTGGCTAGACGTTGGATTTCTCATGCCAAGGCCTACTATGCGTTTGAGGCGCTCGGGATCACCGAGAAGGTGCACCGTCCATTCTTTGATGCAATTCACAAAGGTGGCCAAAAGCTAGAGGATGAGTCGAGCATCAAAGCCTTTCTTGCAGACTACGGTGTCGACGGTGAAACCTTCGCGAACGCCTTTAATTCGTTCGGTGTTCGCACGCAAGTACAAAAGGCGAAACAGCTAAACTTTCGGTACGCGGTTGAGTCAGTTCCCAGCATAACTATCGGCGGAAAATACAAGACCTCGGCCAGCATGGCCGGTGGCGAACAGCAGCTCATGCAAGTGATAGATCACCTAATCGAAAAGGTCCGCCAACAACGCTAATGCAGTTAAGGCGTAGCGACGAGTCTTTCCGTCGATGCGTACCCTCTTCATCTTCACCGGTAAGGCTGCTGTAACCCGCCACATTCGCATACAGAATCGCGGCGAGTTTGCGCGGTAGACGTTCTTCCATGTTTAGTCCGCAAAACCCGCTTTGCGCAGGCCATCTACTAACAGGGTATTGTGCTCGGGCATCTTGTAGAGAGTCATTGCACCACTAAGGATACTTGGAATGAAATCAGGGGCAAAAGCCTTGAGCTCTTGCGCATGGCGAGCTGCGTCGGCGGGGTCATCGGTGTAGGCGCAACACGCAATCATCAACGCGCGGCGAATCGGCGCTTTAGTGCCCATTTGAACTGCCAGCAATCCCCATTTTTTTGCTCCCTCAAAATCACCTTCTGCGAAGCTCGCCTGCAACAGCGCCAGATAGGCGTCTCCTAGCCACAAATCCAAATCGCGTGGACTTAGTCTCAGCCCTAACTCAGCGTGCTCCCTCGCCTCCTTGGTCAGTCCCGCTAGAGATTCGCCCCAGGCCATGACAACCAGATTCATGGCGAAGTTAGGATTGAGTGAGAATGCCCGACCATAGTCAGCGATGGCGGCATCAAATTCACGGCGAAAGGTATGGACGATTCCACGTACCATGTATGCCTTCGGGTTCGACGAGTCCATTTGAATGAAGCGCTCAGTAATATCCCAAGCGCGCGCTAAACTCTCATCCGGGTCAGGACCCCAACGGTAGAGATATTGCATTGCATAGGCATATGCTTGTATCCAGAGCGCGAGCGTATTTCTTGGATCTATATCCAGCGCCGCTTGTGCACCCTCGATGGTTTCCTCTATAAGTTTAGGACTTCCACTACGAGCCCAATCATAGAAAAGCGCTTGCGCTTTCAAAGATAATTCATATGAAGTTAAGTTGGCAGCGGGCAATCCGCGACCTCGCTCTACCTCAGCAATCTCAATTTGCGGTGCAATGCTACCGACGATATTACGAGTGATCTCATCCTGAAGCTCGAAGATGTCATCCGTGCTCCCGTTATAACGTTCCGCCCAGATATGAGTGGCCATTTCCGTATCTAGTAGCTGGGCGTTAATGCGCAAGCGATTCCCAGCTCGTCGAACACTGCCTTCCAGTATATATCGCACACCAAGCTCCCGCGCTATGGACTTGACGTCTATCGATTGACCTTTGAACGCGAAAGAAGAGTTCCGCGCGATCACAAACAGGCTGGAGAAACGCGATAACTCGGTGATGATGTCTTCGGTTATTCCATCGCTAAAATACTCCTGCTCCGGATCGCCGCTCATGTTGTCGAACGGCAACACGGCAATGGAGGGTTTGTCTGGAAGCTCCAGAGCTGACTTTTCTGGTGATATCACTTTCTGCTCTTCCCTTGGCTCCATCAGCACGCGATAGGCGCGCACGGGCTCGGTAATGTTCTTGACTTGCTGCTCGCCCATGAATTCATAGTCATGCGGCAACTTCTTACCAATAGCGGTTCTGACAGACTCGGAGATACATATACCACCGGCATCGGCCAGACTCTCAAGCCTTGCTGCGACATTGACGCCATCACCATAGATATCGCCACGATCCACAATGACTTCGCCAAGGTTCAAACCGATTCGGAATTCAACCCTACGATCTTCGGGTAGATCAGTGTTTGGTTCGCGCAGCTGTTGCTGGATGTCGACGGCGCAAGCGAGCCCGTTCGATACGGTCGAAAAATCGGCAAGCACGGCGTCGCCGGCATAATGCACGACATTGCCATCGTGGCTGTTGATGGTCTCGGCAATAAGGTCGAGACACCTACTTAACCGGCGATGGGTACCCTCTTCATCTTCACCGGTAAGGCGGCTGTAACCCGCGACATCGGCGTAGAGAATCGCGGCCAGCTTTCGATCTAGTTTTTTATCCATATTTACTGGATGTTATTCCAATCCTGCGAGCAGCGTCTTCGCATCGTTCAAATCGGGCGTATCGAACCCTTCGGTGAACCAGCTGTAAATGGGTTCGAGAAGTTCGCGCGCCTCTTTTGGTTTGCCTTTTTGTTGCCAATATCTGGCAAGGCTGAGGGCGGCGCGTAGTTCAAGCGATTTGGCGCCTAGTTCGCCCGCGATCCCAATCGCTTGACGGAAACAAATATGGGCAGCGTCCTTTGCATCGGATCGCTGCAAAGAATGCAGTTCTCCCGCCAGCCGATAGATCTCTGCTTCCCAAAAACGCTCCTCGCTGCGTGCTACATGTGCTTTGGCTTCGTCCAGTGTCTCGGCCGCTAGCTCAAACTCCTTGCCATCGATGTAGAGTTCTGCAAGCAATGCCAGGTGTAAGGATCTAAAGACCTTTCCCTGTTCGGCGCCAAGATAGTCCAGGCCCTCACGCAACATAGAGATGCCGGCCTCTCTTTCTCCGCGTTTGCCCATAGCCCAGCCTGAACAAATACGTGCCCAAGCTATGTCCATGGGTGAGCATTGTTGTTCCATCAATTCATTGGCGAATACTTCGGCCGCGCGCGCGTCGCGCCCCATCACCGCCGGCTGTGCCCCGGCCCAGGTCAACGCCCAGGTCAGACTGCTGGCATGATTCAATTCCCGCGCATAGGCGACAGCTTGCGCATTATCGCTCGATGCTTGTTCGGGGTACCCCGACAACCAGCGTTCGTACCCACGGATGACCAAGGTCGCTGCTCGCAGATCGATTCCGTAGTGAAAGCGGTAGTCACTGTGTTGGTCTGGGTCATACCAATCTAATATCTTATTGGCGACGGTCTGTACCGTTGCAATTTCGCCCATCGCTAACGTGGGCCATAAACGTAGAAAATGACCGATGCCGACATCATCGAAACGGTAGATCGCAGCGTCACGAGGGCCACCTTGTTGCTCGGCAAGGCTGATCATTTGGGTCGCGATGGCGAGGGCGGCGCGATAATCGGCTCTTATCCACCGAATGACCCGTTCCTGGCGTAGTACGTGGAGCAGCGCATCGGTCTTACCCAGTGACTCGCACAGTTCGCGCGCCCGCGCGGTGGCCTTCACCGTTTCTTCCGAACCCCAGCCGATCGCGGTGTTGAGTGAATTACCGAGCCCTATTTGAAACTGTACTTCTTGCTCATCTCTGTGCGTTGAAACCGGCAGGGATCCTAGCACCGCTAGCCCTCGGTTGAAGTGTCCAACTGCCTCGCGATGGGCAGACCGTTCCGCCGCGTGGGTTCCGGCCTGTAGCCAGTATTCGACCGCTTGCTCACCCATTCCCGCTTCGGTTGCATGTTGCGCCAGCAACTCGGGCGCGGCTGATTCCGTTGCTTCGAGTGCTTCTACCAGACGTGCGTGGATTTGTTGTCGTTTGCTCTTGAGCAAGCTCTCGTAGGCTGCATCTCGCACTAACGCGTGTTTGAACTGGTATGTGGCATCCGTTGCCAAACCTCGCCGATATACCAACTCCGCTTCGATGAGCTTTACCAGCGCCGCCTGCAGTTCGCTGTCCGACAATGGCGATACCGCACTCAGTATTGAGTGAACAAATTCACGGCCGATACAAGCGGCCATTTGCGCGACTTCTTTAACCGGCTGTAATCGGTCAAGCCGTGCCATCAGTGAATCGTGTAATGAGGTTGGAATCGACAAACTGCTCAACGGACCTTCAAGTTCAAATGTTGTGTCGGTTTCTTTTAGCAGCCCGGATTCGAGAATTGTCTTAGTCAGCTCCTCAACAAACAACGGCACACCATCGGTTTTAGCCACAATCTCATCGAGTAATTCATCCGGCAGGGTTTTATTGTTGGTCAGCCGAGCGACAATACTGCTAATGTGTTCACGCCCCAAACGATTAAGCATCAACCGCGTCACGATAGGATGACCACCAAAACCATGCTCAAAGGTTGCTCTCGCCGTCACGAGTATCAGTACAGGTGCATCCGTTATTGCATCAAGAAACAGGTCAATCAGCTCTTGGGTAGTCGGATCAATCCAGTGTGCATCTTCCAGAATAAACAACACAGGGTTTTGTTCGGATAAACCCACTAACTGATCGACAAGTGCTTGCAACGTGCACGCTCGTTTTTGTTGTGGTGTCAGATCTAGGGCGCCATAGCGCCCTTCACCGTCAAGTCCAATCAAGGTTGCCATCAATGCCGATTGTTCGGCATTTATATCGCCGGCTTGGCGCAGCAAAGCGTCGAGTTTGTCGAAGCGTGTATCTAAATCATCCGCGGGCGTAATGGCAGAGGCCAAGATAAGTTGTCGAGTAGCGGGGTAGAGCGCGCTGTCGCTGTGATACGGCGAGCACTGATAGTTGATGCGGTAATGGCTGTCCTCCGCTACCGCATCAATCATCGCCCGCGTGATCCGCGACTTACCAATACCGGCTTCACCCGTGAGTAGCACAAGCTGTCCTTCGCCTGCTTTGGCGAGCCGCCAACGCTCGGCCAATAGCGCGATTTCTTGTTCGCGGCCAACGATCGGTAACAGGTGTTGCCCGCTGCGTGCGGCAAAGCGACTTTCGATAGATCGTTCGCCGATAACGGCGTAAGCTGAGATCGAATTGTCGAATCCCTTCAGACGTTGTTCACCAAGGTCGTTATAGTCAAACACATCACCGCACAGCCGGTGCGTACTTTCAGCGATTACCAACTGATCGGGTTCGGCTAATCCCTGCAGGCGTGCGGCAAGATTGGGTGTCTCCCCCATCACGACTTGCTCGCGCGATGAGGCTTCGCCAATTGTTTTACCGACAACGACTAACCCGGTCGCGACACCGACTCGGGTTTGTAACGTGAGATTCTCTCTTGGCTTGAGTTGACCGACCCGCTCGATAATTTCGAGACCCGTGCGCAGCGCGCGTTCCGCATCATCTTCGTGGGCTTGTGGATAACCAAAGTACACCAACATGCCGTCGCCCATGAAGCGGGCAATGTAGCCCTCGTATCGACTAATGATCCCAGCACAAGCATCTTGGTAAGTGCGAACGATGTCGCTGAGATCTTCCGGGTCGTATTGCGCCGACAGCGCGGTTGACCCCACCAGATCACAGAACATGACCGTTAGCTGACGTCGTTCGGCTTCAGTGGTTGCGGTCGGTTCAACCGCTTCAGGCGTATCGCTCTTTTTATCTGTTCGGAATTCGGCGATCGCCTTGAGGATTTGTTTTCGATGGCCCAGCGAAGTAACCCCAAGTTCCTTAAGGTCGTCATTGGTCAGGTCCGGGAGCAGGGTTAGGTCAAGGTCGTTTTCGCGAAACAGCGTCACATACTCGGCGAGCCCGATACTATGCAACCACATTTCGATATCGTTCGACCCTGAGGTGATCATCGCTGTCACATCCTGTCCCTGTTGTTGTTCAGGTCTGGCGCGCCCTAGAGGATTCGAACCTCTGACCTTTGGCTCCGGAGGCCAACGCTCTATCCAGCTGAGCTAAGGGCGCGACCACAAAAGGATACGCGTGAGCGCCAAACGCGTCTATCTGAAGCCCGTAGCAGCGGCTGCTAGATCCATTCGAGCCTGCCCCCATGGCGCAGCCAATGCTGTTGGCTGGTCTGCAATTTCAGATATACTTGCAGTTCTTGATTTCAGATTCGCCCGACCGGGCGGTAATTTATTATTGTGACTGTGAAGGATTGATCAGCCATGACCATGACCCATGTGAGTATTAGTGACCGTGTTTTTGTCAAAAACTTCGCCATGCTGCTCGGCGTATTGGTGGCGATGACCTTTGTTCTATTCGTCTTAGCGCAAATGGTGGCGGCGCAACTGCCGACCGAAGACACAGCCGAGATGCAGGCGAAGATGCAGGCAAAGAAAGATGCGCTGGCCGAACGAATCAGCTCGGTCGGTCAGCTGGTGGTTGCCGGTGGTTCAGGCAGCACCGGGGGCACGACCCAAGTAGCGAGTGCCGCTGTCGATGGCAAGGCGACCTACGATACGACTTGTGCCGTGTGTCATGTAGCGGGTGTTGCCGGTGCGCCTAAGTTTGGTGACAAGGCCGCGTGGACACCTCGAATCGCCCAGGGGATTGACACGCTCTACCAACATGCGATCAACGGTTTTCAGGGCACCGTTGGTTTTATGCCCGCCAAGGGCGGTAATGCCAGTCTCGCCGATGACGCGGTCAAAGCGGCAGTCGATCATATGGTGAAAGAATCTCAATAGATTGACCTTTTGCGGGGATGAGAAAAGCGGCCGTTGGCCGCTTTTCTTTTTTGTCTCAAGCCAACAATACATCGTCGCTGAGATTCTCCAAGCGATCGATGCAATAATACCCACCACGATTCTGGTATGCGCAACTCGCCGTATCAGCACGGAGCTGACCGGAAGCACTATTTTGGCGCCCTGGCCAAGGCAGGCTTACCGGAGTGACCTACCGGTCAAACAGCACTGGGTGTGACTAGCCGTTCCGATACAGGTAGCTGTAGGCGTTGATGGCGGGGACGCCGCCGAGATGGGCGTAGAGAACCTTAGAGCCTTTGGGAAAGAAACCCTTGCCCACGAGATCGATCATCCCTTGCATAGACTTACCTTCATAAACGGGGTCGGTCATCATGCCTTCCATGCGCGCGCACAGACGCATGGCGTCATTCGTCTCGTCTGACGGCACGCCGTAGGCCGGGTAGGCGTAGTCTTCATTTAAGATCACATCGTCGGCGGTGATTGCTTTGTCCAACCCGATCTTCTCGGCCGTGTTCTGGGCGATGCGCAAGATCTGGGCATGGGTCTGTTCGGGCGTGCCCGATGCATCAATGCCGATGACATTGCGCGCCCGACCATCCGCGGCAAAACCAACCACCATGCCGGCTTGAGTGGAACCGGTGACCGAACAGACGACGATGTAATCGAACTTAAGGCCGAGTTCTTGCTCTTGGGCACGTACTTCATCGGCGAAACCGGCGTAGCCAAGCCCACCCAGCGGATGGTCCGAGGCACCGGCCGGAATCGCATAAGGCTTGCCGCCTTTTGCCTTGACGTCCTCGAGCGCCCTTTCCCAGCTTTCTCGAATGCCGATGTCGAAACCCACATCTACCAACTCTACGTGGGCGCCCATGATGCGTGACAGCATGATATTGCCGACCCTATCGTAGACCGCGTCGTTAAACGGCACCCAGGCCTCCTGCACCAGCCGACATTTCATGCCGATCTTCGCCGCCACCGCCGCCACTTGACGAGTATGGTTGGACTGCACACCGCCGATGCTTACCAGCGTATCGCAGCCCTGGGCGATCGCATCGGGAACCAGGTATTCGAGCTTTCTGACCTTGTTGCCGCCAAAGGCGAGTCCGCTATTGCAATCGTCGCGTTTCGCATAGAGCTCAACCGCACCGCCGAGACGCTGTGAAAGCCGCTCTAGTTTCTCGATAGGGGTTGGACCAAACATCAGCGGGTAGCGTGGAAACTTCTGTTCGAGGTTGAGCATAAGACAGCCTTCGGTAACGATGAACTAAGAAGTGGTCTCAAGTGTGTTGCTATGTTTCTCCACAAATGTAACTGCCATCAAAGCATTCCTTATCATAGAGCGTGGGTTCCTCTAAGTAACTAATTACACGTGCGCGAAAGACCTTGGTAGGTCCATCGTCTGGCCAAAAAGGCGACTGAGCTGGATCCAAAACTTCCGAGTGCTCAGACCAGTCTCGGTTGGATTCACCTATGGCGCAAAGAGCATGATGTAGCAAGCTCGGCGATGCGGCGAGCGCTAGAGCCGGACCGTATCTATTGGGGGAGCGTAAAATGACGCGCCTCGCTCAAACAAGCATATATCTCATCACGCCGGGAGGCATTATGTCAGCCCGTAGTCTCGTCTTTGTCGCAGTGCTCAGCGCCTTTTTCATGATGCATGCAGTCGTCTCTAATGCACAAGACTGTGTTGGAGAATGTCAATGGGACCCGTGCCATTGGCAGCAGCGTCTTAATGGGACTTGTGCCCACCCTCTATATGACGATCCCAATACCTATTTCGAGGAAGAAGCCAAAAGGCGTTTTGATGATATGCGCACGCGCGAGACGTCCTGCTCTGCTCGGCGTAATGGCATCCATGGGAAGCCTAGTAGCTATAAGATACTCTATGGTCAGCCAGGACTGCTGTGCGTAACGCCTACAAGTTATCCATTTTTTGGCCCCACTCCTGCCATTGAGTTTTATTATGCAGACGGTTCCCGGTGTCACCTCAGTTATATGAGCATAGATCCTGTCTGTGATCTCACACCGTTAAGTACGAAACTCCTGCTATCGCCGTTGGAGGGCGATCCAGAGAGCGACCAAATATTGACGTCTATTGAACCGAGCAAAACAACCAATACGCTTCTCGTCAAGGTCATCAATAAGAAGACCCGCGAGATCATTCCAAATGTAGATATCAAGCTCGAGCTAGATGTCACGAAAGATAGCGGCGGTCACATCCATGCCGTGCATAATCCTATCGTCACCACTAACACAAAGGGGAAACTACAATCTCCCAATAGCCAAACCACACCTGATGAAGCCATCTTCGGCACCCTCGAAGGCAATACTGGAGATCAAGGCTTGCAGTTCACATATGAAGCGCCGAAACCTGCCGGTGATATCGTGATTACCGGATCATGCACCAGTCAATATTGTAAACAAATAGGACCGAATACCCTGTGGGTTGGTATAAAGGGACTAAGGAAGGCTCAACCGTCAACCAGCCCACTGTATCCCTACGATGTGCTGCCGTGCGGATCGGCGAAACATACGGAATGCACCTATCTCACGGGTAAGGCAAATAGTTTGCTTGCAAGACTTGCCGGCAAGTTTCCTGGCGCTTCGCCCGGAATTAGATTGCGCATAGGAGACGCCAGTCTTGAGCGGGCTGGTCTGTTTGATATTGGTGGTGGCTGGACAATTCCTGCCAGCCATCACTACGCACAACACCATCAAGGTAAAGCTGTCGATATTTATGTAAGCCCAATACTGCACCTTGATCCTACTGATATTGACTACATGATGCCATTTCTTGCAATAGCGACAAACCTTGGCATGTCGGTTAGACCACTTAGATTAGCGCCCGCAGAGCTTGAAGATCAGAAGTTTCAACCCATATATTTCCATGTTTATATTTGGAGGGTCAGTTGATGAAAATAACTTACCTTCAGCTTGTCATCGCAATTTTATTGGCAACATTCTCTCACCCAACCACTTCAGCCGATCCAGACCCAGGGACCCTCATGGGCACCATGCTCCAGCCTGGTGCGGCTGAAGAGGGCATTGTCTACGACCCCGCATCCGGTAATTACACGGTGACCTATAAAGTACCTGATGGGCTCTATCAGGTCGTCTATTACCCACGCACGAAGATCGCGCCAACAGTCGAGACTACCTATGGGCCATGGGGTTATGGCAGGGATCATGTCTACTCATATCGCGTCACCAACGGCGCTAAGGCACAGCAACCTTTAACTAACATACGAGTGCTAGTGAACAAGGTGTATGGCTCTGTGAAACCCCCTGGATGGAACGGAGATATAGCGCCAGGCTTTAAGAATCCCAACCCCACACAAAACTCCGATGTTTACATGGCAGGTTGGTATTCATTCAAAGGTATCGCGCCCGGTGACACGGTTGCCGGATTTGGTTTTGAAAGCCGCGATCTGCCGGGGGTGGGAACAATCGAAATATTAGGTTTAGGCCCAATCACTGTATACGCAGAAGGCGGGCCAGGAGGCGCGGTACGCAAAGAATTAAACAAGCTCTCACGTAACGACTTTGTACCCTATCTGGCCCCGGTGCCGCTCATCTATAACTTCATTGGCTCGTATTTCACCACAAACGGAGCTGCCGGTACGTTGACAAGCCTCCAAGACCATTTCCAACAGCTCTTGAACATGGAATTGATTGAGCCTGTTTTCGCCGAGCGGCTAACTAAAACATTGAGCGCTGCGATTGATGCGCTGAAGTTGAGTGACCGCCAATCCGCACGGAGCCATCTCGAAGACTTCCGCGTAATGATCGATGAAGCACAACATGCGGAAAGCAAGGCAACCCTGGAGGCCCCAATTAACAAAGTCGCAGCGAGAGTGCTCCGTTACGATGGCAATTATGTCGAACGTAAGTTGTAATTCACAAAGATGTTATTTGCTCCTGTCTCCACTCGCAGGCTGACGGGCTGGCGATCAGCCGCCGCCTGACCGTAACGTAGACCATGCTTTGACCTACTGGTGGGCCTTGGGCGGCCCCAGCAAAAACGGGAGAGATTTATTTCTTAAGAAGTAACGCTATGCGCTGCGGGTCACTTTTCTTTTATAGTTAACGCACGCCATCAGTGCAGCGCAGTCGTCCGGTCAAGGCAGCGATACTGCAACGCTTCACCCAGGTGGGCAGTTGCCAGGTCTTGATCGCCGGCCAAGTCGGCAATCGTACGTGCGACTTTTATAACGCGATGATAAGCGCGCGCGCTCAAACCAAGGCGTGTCATGGCTTGATCCAAGAACTGGCGGCTGGCGTCATCGAGTACGCATATCTTTTCAATCTGCTTATTAGTGAGCGCGTAATTTGCGCAGCCACTTCGTGTCAGTTGGCGCCGGCGTGCTGCTTCGACGCGCTGTTGCACAATCGCCGACGTCTCTATGCCGGGAGCTTTTTTACGTAGTAGTTGGTCTCGCGGTACCGTGGGTACTTCGACGTGCATGTCGATGCGATCCAGCAGTGGCCCCGACACCCGCCAGCGATAGCTACGGATGCGATCGGGCGTGCAGTGGCAACGTCCCGATGCATCACCCAAATAGCCACAAGGACAAGGATTCATGGCTGCAACGAGTTGAAAGCGGGCCGGAAACTCGACTTGGCGCGCTGCCCGCGAAATATTGATAGAGCCCGACTCTAACGGTTCGCGTAGAACTTCAAGCACGCGGCGATCAAATTCTGGCAGTTCATCGAGAAACAAGACGCCGCCGTGCGCCAGCGATATTTCACCCGGGCGCGGATGGCTTCCGCCGCCAACTAAAGCGACGGCGGAAGCGGTGTGATGCGGTGATCGGAACGGGCGTTGTTTCCACATCGACAAGGAAAACCCTTTTCCGGCGATCGATTGAATGGCAGCGTTTTCTAGCGCTTCTTCATCGTCCATGTGTGGCAATATGCCGGGCAGCCGGCTGGCGAGCATGGTCTTGCCGGTGCCGGGCGGTCCGATGAATAGCAAACTATGACCACCGGCGGCGGCGATTTCGAGCGCCCGTTTGGCATGGTGCTGGCCGACGACGTCACTGAGATCGGGCCCGTCGGACACGCTGTTATCAGGCAGTTTGATGCTATGGGGTTTTAGTGTATCGCCGTCTCGCAGGTGCGCCGTAACTTCGAGTAGATGCCCGCTACCCATAACCGTGACACCGGTCGCTAAGGCGGCCTCGTCGGCATTGCTGGTGGGCAGAATCAAGGTGCGCCCTTCGGCGCGTGTTTGCAGGGCTGCGGTAAGGGCGCCGCCTACAGGCCGCAACTTTCCGGTAAGTGCGAGCTCACCGATAAATTCGAACCTATCCAGGTTCTTGCTGCGAATTTGTTTGGACGCGGCCAGGATGCCGATAGCGATGGGCAGATCGAAGCGACCGCCCTCTTTCGGCAGGTCAGCCGGTGCCAGATTTATGGTGATGCGCCGAGCTGGAAATTCGAAGCGCGCAGTGAGTAGCGCGCTGCGGACGCGGTCCTTACTTTCTTTGACCGTGGCCTCCGGCAGACCGACGATCGAAAGGCTAGGAAGACCATTGGCGAGATGCACCTCGACGGTGACTGGTAGCGCCTCGATACCTACCTGCGCACGACTATGCACGACCGCAAGCGACATGCATTTCCCTCCGGTTAACGG
>LXTK01000113.1 GCA_001643475.1 Proteobacteria bacterium SPGG2
CTCATTGCGGTATCATAAGTCAGTTATAGGACAATACGGGTAGAGAGGTAATCGATGGTTCAGAACAGCCGATATTCGGTAGTCAGGCCCAGACGACGCCTGGACTTGAGGTGCGGGGCACAGAGCCGGTGGCGTTTCTGAGGGAACTTTGATCCCCTGCCAGTGGTCCAGCTTATTGAATAAACCGGAGGACTTGATGGAATTACACGCCACGCACAGCCGTTTGTTGCTATCAGCGTTGTTTTTGGCCCTGTATCTGCTCTACCTCCCTGTCTGCAGTGGCGATAACGTAATCAAGAGCCAGAACGATCAGCGCCAGTACGAAAGTTTTCTTCTATCTAACCGGCTTAAAGTATTGCTGATCTCCGACCCAGACACTGATAAGGCAGCCGCCGCCATGGATGTTTTCGTGGGGAGTAGTCGTGACCCAAAAGATAGGCAAGGCCTGGCTCACTTCCTCGAACACATGTTATTCCTCGGCACTAAGAAATACCCGACGCCTGGGGAATATCAGGATTTTGTGTCAACCCGCGGCGGTAACCACAACGCGTACACCGCCTTCGAGCACACGAACTACTTTTTTGCTATTGACAAAGATTACCTAGAGCCTGCTTTGGATCGCTTTGCGCAATTCTTTATCGCCCCCTTGTTTACGCCCGAATACGTCGACCGTGAAAAAAACGCCGTTCATTCCGAATATCAATCCAGAAAGAAAGATGACGATACAAGACTGCACCAAGTTTGGAAGCGGGTTGCCAACCCGAGACACCCTTTTTCAAACTTTAACGTCGGTAACTTGGATACTTTGTCGGACCGAAAAGGTGCCAAGCTACGTGACGAACTCATCGCTTTCTATAGCCGTCACTATTCTGCCAATATCATGGCACTAGTCGTGCTCGGCCGAGAACCCATTGCAGTACTCAGACAATGGGTCAGCAAAAAATTTTCGGCGATAAAGAATGTTGATGCCGAGCCGCTCCATATCACCGAACCAATATTCGCCGAAGGGCGACTTCCGGCCAGAGTTAACGTGGTCCCGCTTAAAGACAGACAGATCATGCGCTTGACCTTCCCGATACCCGCTTTGTCCGAGTTTTACCGCAGCAAACCCGTACATTACATCGCCAACCTGTTAGGGCACGAAGCTAAAGGAAGCCTACTTTCTCTCCTGAAGAAAAAGGGCTGGGTCGATTCACTTAGCGCTGGTTCATAAATGAGCAATCGAAGTTCAACAACTCTTGATGTGTCGATGAGACTCACCGAGGAAGGAGTCCCTTATATCAACGATATCGCGTCCCATGTATTCCAGTATCTTCGCCTGATCGAAGAACAGGGCATCAAGCAATGGATATTCGACGAACAGAAGCGGATTTCTGAAATAGATTTTCGCTTCCAAGAGAAACCTAGACCAATTAGCTACGTCCGTTCGCTTGCCTCTAACCTGCAGATCTATCCTGCCAGTGACGTACTCTATGGCCCTTATGCCATGGACAAGTATGATCCAACCCTAATCCGCTATTTTCTTGCCCGACTTACTCCGGACAACGTACTGGTAACTGTCAATGCTAAGGACTTACAAACCAACATGCAGGACCCCTGGTTTGACACCGCCTATCAAGTCGCGGGACTCGGTTCGAATATTATTAAGCGCTTGCAGAACGACGAGCCAGATCCCCTTCTTGCAATTCCGAAGCGCAACGTATTCTTGCCAGCGGATCTGTCCGTCAAACTGCCTAAAGAAGTTACGAGTAAACCCATTCAGTTAAAACAATCTCGAGGCTTGGAACTTTGGTTTCAGCAAGACAATACTTTCCGTGTTCCCCGAGCTGACTTTTACTTTAGCGTAAGATCCAAGAGCGCCAACGATAGCGCTGAGCATGCTGTGCTCACCCAGCTTTACGTAAGGATTGTCAATGATCAGTTGAATGAATTTTCCTATCCCGCTTACTTGGCGGGACTTACCTACGACCTTTATAAACACATTCGTGGATTTACGGTGCGCATATCTGGCTATAATGACAAGCAAGCGTTGTTGCTTTCGCATATCGTAGAGGCGCTGACTAGCCCAACCATCAAGCCGGAACGCTTTGCCATTGCCAAAGACGAATTGAGTCGGAGGTTAAGGAATGAGAGGCGAGAGCCACCTCACAGACAAACCGTCTCGGGGGTGTCAAAACTTCTTTTAAAACCCCACTGGACGGAAGAGCGGCGTCTGACCGCAATGCAACGACTCACAGTCAAAGACTTGGAGGAGTTTGTCCCAAAACTGCTAAGGCGAATTGAAGTAGTGATACTGGCCCACGGCAATTTGTACCGCAGAGATGCATTAGACTTGGCCAAAGTGTTAGAGCAAAAGTTAATAAGCAAGTCAACGCCGATTTCGGTACCTCCCGGCCAAGTAGTGAAACTTCCGGGCGCTAAACAATATGTACGGCAGCTAGAGATCGATCATCCGGATTCGGCTATCACGATATACGTGCAAGGCGCCAATAGAAGCTACCCTACAAGGGCGATGATTTCGCTAACGGCGCAAATTTTGTCCTCACCGTTCTACAATGATCTTAGAACAGACAAACAGCTTGGGTACATCGTAGTTGCTGCCTCTATGCCGTTGTTAGAAGTCCCAGGTATGGTCTTTATCGTACAATCGCCGATTACGGATCCGATCGAACTGGAAACTCACATAGAGCGTTTCCTGTTGGATTATTATGAGTCAGTTGCACGGATGAGTGAAACCGATTTCGAGAAACATAGGCAAGGGTTGCTCACTCGTATCCTGGAAAAAGAAAAACGCCTGCGAGTACGCTCCAATCGTTACTGGACTGAGCTTGACCGCGAGAACTACAACTTTGATTCGCGTGAGCAACTAGCCGACGCCGTGCGTTTGATTACGAAGGACGAGTTCGTAAAGTTCTACAAGCGTTTTCTCTTGAGCGAAAATAGAAAGCGCGTTGTCGCTCGTTCTACCGGGAATCAGCACAAAACGGAATTCGCAGAGAAAGAGCGCGCGCAGAAATATATCGTAATCCGCGATCCTGATTCCTTCAAAGAGGGTAAAAAATACTTTCCAAGGTACGACGATACGCCTTAAACGTAACCGGTGAGGTCGATTCGAAGACGCTGATTTAGAGGCGAGCGACGCGGGTTATGGCGGAGGGTGAGGCCGAAAGAGCAGCGGTTGACCTAGATCTCGCTAGTTCGCCTGCTGCTCTATGGCTACGATCTACTGCTTAGCGGCATCGATCCTAAACTTCACTGAATCGCCCGGCTTAAACCCTTTCGTGAGTTCCTGCGATGTTACCGAATATCCCACGGTCATCACTCCCATAAATCCAGCCGAGTCTTGTGGTTCGCGAATGGTGACTGCGTAGGTGAAGGCGGGTAAAGGATCTCGACTAACGATTCACGTGTAATAGGCCCCAGCCGTACCAACAACGATAGTAATCAATCCCAGTACTAGATTGATCGCGATAAGAATGCGTATCTGGTTGAGCGCTTGGCCGGCGGCCTCGAAGTCTGCCGACGCCAGGGCGCGATTCAAACGCCGATACGGTGCGAAGAATACGTGGAGGAATATGAGCATCATGAGAATGCCCGTCGCGTGCATGATGTGTATATAGAGACCGACATTGACGAAACCATCGAAGGCAAAAAGAATCATCCAGTAACCGCTGAGTAGTAACAGCACTACCGCAACCCACACCCAAGGGAAGAAACGAGCGAAGGTGCGCGACCAAAGCGACAGCCGCTGGGGAGGCCCTAGATCCAGCGCCGCCGGCCTGAGCACCATATAGGCGAAGAACATTCCGCCGACCCAAATAACCGCGGCCAAGATATGTATGGTAATAGCGATCGGCATAGTGGCACCTTGTTGTTGGCCGGCAGTATAGGGGAGGCGGTCACAGGCGTCGAGCAATAGCCTGCCAAAGCCGGTCACACTCGAAGCTGAAAACTTACTTGCAATCGGGTAAAGTGCGCGCGTCTGTGTTGCCGATAAAAGGACAACCCATGCGGGATTACAAGATTGCCCCATCCATTCTGTCCGCCGATTTCGCGCGGTTGGGCGAAGAGGTGGACAACGTTCTGGCCGCAGGCGCGGATATCGTTCACTTTGACGTCATGGACAATCACTATGTGCCGAACCTGACGATCGGGCCGGTGATCTGCGCGGCTCTGCGTAACCATGGCATTACCGCCGATATCGATGTCCATCTCATGATCAAGCCGGTCGATAAACTCATTCCCGATTTCGCCAAGGCCGGCGCCTCCTACATCACCTTTCATCCTGAGGCGAGCGAACATATCGATCGATCCTTGCAGCTGATTCGCGATCAGGGTTGCAAATCGGGGCTAGTCTTCAATCCAGCCACGCCCTTAGACCATCTTCACTATGTGCTAGATAAGGTGGACATGGTGTTGCTGATGTCGGTCAATCCTGGCTTTGGCGGCCAGAAATTCATAACTGGTGTGTTGGCTAAACTGCGCGAAGCCCGCAAGATTATCGACGAGAGTGGTCTACTTATACGTTTGGAAATCGACGGTGGTGTGAAAGTCGACAATATCCGCGAGATAGCCGAGGCGGGTGCCGACACGTTCGTCGCCGGCTCGGCGATTTTTGGGACCGATGATTACAAGGCAACGGTCGTAGCCATGCGAAATGAGCTCGCCAAGGTGGGTACTTAGTCGGACAAAAGCAACGGTGTGAGCAGTGCCTGAGGTGAGTCAGCGATTCGAATGCCCGTTGTCCGTGAAGCTTGTCATCATGGATTTGGATGGGACCTTGGTCGATACCGCACCGGATATCGCCGCTAGCATAAATGGCATGCTCGCGGATCTCAGGTTGCCGACCTACGATCGCGCTACCATTACCGATTGGGTCGGTAGTGGCGCCAGCCGTCTGATAAAGCGGGCACTCACCGGGCAGGTGGATGGGGAACCGGACTCGGCCCTTTACGAACGAGCGGGGCCACTGTTCCGACGGCACTATGGGGCACGGGTGTCGCAGGAGAGCACGCTCTATCCAGGGGTAGCCGCAACCCTAGAGGCCTTGTGTATATCCGGGTTTGAATTAGCGTGCATCACCAATAAACCCGAAGCGTTTACGGTGCCGCTGCTCAAGGATTTAGGTATCCACGACCATTTCCGACTGTTGCTGAGCGGTGACACATTGCCACGGGGCAAGCCCGATCCCCTGCCGTTGCGCCATGCGTGTAAGTACTTTGGCACTAGTCCGAACTACAGCGTAATGGTAGGGGATTCGGTGAATGACACCCAGGCGGCCCGGGCGGCCGGGATGCCTGTAATTTGTGTAACATACGGTTATAATCGAGGCGTCGATGTACGCGAGCTGGCGCCCGTAGCAGTTATCGACGAGCTTAGCGAGCTTCCAAACTACATCCGCTTGTATCAGTAAATTTATGTACACTGCTGGAACACGTAACGTGAGCAAGAACGATACACATTGGCGATGATGGCGATGAGCGATCCAGGGAGAAGCTTGTGCATGGACACGTTCCGCATGTCGACTCCAGTATACCGCCTGCGGCTCACGTCGCTAGAATGCGGGTCGTCGCGTCCCTGTCCCGCCTACATCGCAATGAGGCCAACGAACATGCACCGTCTCAGCGAAGGCGGGAGATGGGACCGTCACCAAAGCCACGATCGACGCCATCGGCTCCAACGATCTTCACGACACTGCCGCTGCTGAAGCTTCTCTCCTACTTGTCAACGCTGGCAAGCGACTGGATGACAGCCTCCAACAATGTTGCAGGACTAGTTGTCGTTGGATTCATGTAGTTGTTGCTTTTGTCTTCAGTCGTTCGCGGTATTCATCGCAAGCCGCGTTCAAAGACGGGGGAGATGGCTGACGAAGCGCGTTAGCGTGGCACATATCCCACAGG
>LXTK01000199.1 GCA_001643475.1 Proteobacteria bacterium SPGG2
AACTATCCGAAAGGATGCCGATGTTCTGGCCGGTTCCATCGACGCCAAAATTGGCCATAGCCGCACCGGCCGTAAGTGCTATGACCGCGCGGCTCGTTACACTGCCCACATGGGTCCTGGCACCGTATTCCGGTAAGATCATCCGCACTTCCGGGATCTTCGCCAACTCATACAGCAGCGTCAGGTCATCAATGACGACCGATACCCGGTTGTATTTGGCCGAGAAGTGTCTGACCGTGACACCGGGCATGAGAAATTTCTTCTCGACACTGGGATCGAGACGGCTGGTGACGATGTCGAGCACCACGCCGTTAGCGACCCTGACGATAGCGGTGTGCGCGGCAGCCGCGGTGAGCGATGCACCCTCGATTCGGGCTTTTTCTTCCAGCCGTAGCAGGTTGACGTTGATCTTCGCTGCCTCCGGCACCTTAGAATATCTGTCTACCTTGGGCTGGCCCCCGTACACGGCCTGGGAAGTCGCAGCGGATACTACGAAGGTAACAACCAGAACTAACCCGAGGCCGATTTGTTTACCAGCTCCGCCGGCGGTTAGCAGTTCATCCGGCTTGGCTTCAAACTTCATAACTCCCCTCGGTTAGTCGCCACTGCTAGTTTACTGCGTGACCCTGGTTCTAGCGCCGTACTCCGGCGAGATCGTCCGCACTTCCGGAATCTTGGCTAGTGCAGACAGCAAGCTAAGATCGTCAATGACAACGGAAACGCGATTGTATTTTGCCGACAGATGGCGAATTGTGACACCCGGTATTCTAAATTTCTTCTCTACACTATGGTCGAGATGGTTGGTGACGATATCGAGCAGTAAACCATTATCGACCATGACCATGCCTGTGTTGGCGATAGCCGAGGTGAGAGACATCCCCTCCGTTCTGACCTTTGTCTCGAGTTGCAGTAGGTTTGCATTGATCTTCGCCGCTTCCGGACCTTTGAAGTCCTTCGTCGCTTTCGGTTGGCAAGCGAAAACCGCGCAAGAAACCAGCAGCATCGATAGGCCAAACCCGATGCGAAACGTACTAGGGGAATAATAGCGTGACTCGTGGAGTAAATTCATGGCCCTCCGCTCGATCGACTACAAAGCACTGTCGCTGCCTGAAATCTACTCGGCCTTGAAAGGGCCCGTCACCGCCGTGTGGACTGACAATCACAGCTTGCGCCTGCATAGTACCACGGTTTCCTCTATTGTGGAGTCTGATGGCGCATCATCCGATCCTGCTCTACGTAAACCACATCCCTTCTTTTAGTAAGGCGCTGAATAACCTCGCTCAGCTCGTCCGAATTATAAACGTCACGGCATGCAAAGACGTGCCCACCGATCGATGTCGGCCGCAGGTAATATGAGTGCGGTACCCGCATCCTCTGAGAGTTTACTGACAAAAGCTGCGGTAGATGGCCCGCGCACACTGTCCTTGAACTTTATGATAAGCCTTGCGTTCATGGGCATTGAGGTGGAGCTCTCAGGGGTGGACTCGGCAGCTAGGTTTTGAGTCTCCGCCGGCGCACATCCTAGGCAAAGTACGACGCAAGCGACAGCGGGTGATTTCCACATAAACGCTCTCCGATCTGCACTATGACGACCACCCGCTCCTGAGGAATAACCTAGTTGGTTTTGAACCTGGTTGTAAACCCGCTAGCGGCTGGGATGGCCGGAACAGCGGATGGGCGGTTTGTTGGGCCCTGCCTAGGGGTATCCCTACCTATACAAGTAGTCATCGCTCGACTGCGAGCCCTTCGTCGTTCCAGTCCAACATGCCCCCCTTCAGATTCAACACCTGCGAAAAACCCATACCGGTAAGCATGGCGGCGGCCGTCGTACTTCTCACGCCGGCTCGACAAACCACAATAATAGGCGTGTCCATGTAAGCGTTTAGTTCGCTGACCCGTTGAGACATTTCCTTCAATGGAATCAGCTGACTACCCGGGATATGACCCAGCTCGCCGGTATATTCCTCCGGTTCACGCACATCCAACACCAACGGTGCTGGATCAGTTTTCAAGCGCGCGTCGACTTCGTCCGAAGAAAGTTGTCGAACTTCATTCAACTCCGCCAGATCAGGAAACGCAGTACGATCATCATCGATCGCGGTCTGGTTGGGCTGCAAGACCTCCTGGATCTTGCTTGGAAGCGGAAACTCAATGCTATCCATGAACGCCATATACTGCTCGCGGCTGCGACCGGCGATTCGCGGATTGTGTTGTTTCTCCTCGCCGATCGTCGATTGTGTGTTACCGCGATAATCATGTSCCGGAAAGACTAAAGTRTCGTCCGGCARTTCAAACAATTTACCGGTGATCGAGTCGTACTGTGTACCGGCGTCACCRCCCGCRAAATCCGCACGCCCAGTTCCACGAATCAACATCACATCACCTGTRAAGACGCGATCGCCCATATAGAGGCTGATACTATCCGGCGTGTGCCCGGGCGTATACAGAACGTCTAGCTTCAWATCGCCGAYACAAATCGAATCACCATCATCGACATATTCATCAACGCGCGGTACTGGTGCCCGCCGATGCATGATTAGCCTAGCCCCGAGTAGACGTTGGAGCTCGAAGCTGGCGGTCGCATGATCTGCGTGTGTATGTGTATCCACGACCGTGTCGAGCTTTAGCCCGTGATACGCGAGCACCGCCAAGTAGCGATCTATGCGCTCCCTAACCGGGTCAACCAATAAAGCCTTGCGCGTGTTTTCGCAGACCACAAGATAAGCCTTGCATTGTGTGCCGTTCAATTCTTGAAAGATCATGGCAGGGCGCGAAGATTAGATCGTCAGTAATCTATCTTGATCGCCATGTACTTCGAAACGCATCACGCCATCAGTCATCCAGCAGCCATCGCAAGCCCCACCATCTTGTCGGGAGAGCGTGAACAAGTAGCCGACGCGTTGGCCATCGCTGGCAATTAGGATGACAGGCTGCGTGGCCTTCACACCCTCTATTTGGAGCGGGCCGTACTTGGCTTGCCGATGATCGAGCATAGCGCGATAAACTGAGTTACTCACCAACTGGATAAAGCGGGACAATGGCCCAGTGACAAGTTTGTTGCGAGGAGACGCGAATCGAAAGGCGATTTCTATGCCGGCGTTTTCATGCGGCATGTCGTTCCGCCCCAATGCTCGGATTTGGATACGTACCACATCCGCCGGCGACAGATTTCGATTGGGAAACAAACCCCCATCACCGGTTTCTGAACCAACTGTGATGAAGCCTCCGCGGATTTGGTCAGCATCATTCCCTTGTGCCAGCGACAGAAATCCGCCTAAACACAAGACCATCCCTATGAGTGATCTACGGTAACGCATGTCTGTGTGGACTCGTCTTCTAACTCGCTGAAACAGCATACCCCGAAACGGATTTTATTCTAAGGTAGAATAAAGACGATTGACAGTGCGATGGTGCTATCGGTGGTAGACGTAAACAAACCTATAAAAGCGATAACTTTCGATCTGGATGGAACGCTATGGGACCTTGAGCCCGTAATCGCCGAAGCCGATCGCAAGCTTCATGAGTGGTTCGCGCTGCATTACCCCGCGATCTCGAGCGCCTTCTCTATCTATGACATGAGGCGATTGCGGACCGAATTGCTAAAACAAGATCCGACACTACGTCACGACGTCACCGAATTGAGGAAGTCCTCAATCAGAATCGCGGCAGAAACAGTCGGTATCGGCCCCACCGTGGCTGAAGAGGCATTTGAGGTATTTATAGTCTATCGTAACCAGGTAGAACTTTTCGATGATGTATTACCAGTTTTGAAACGTCTACGAAATCGATATATGCTGTGCTCGCTAACCAATGGCAATGCCGATATTGTGCGAGTAGGGCTAGGTGACATATTCGATTATACACTTACGGCCGCTGATGTCGGCAGCGCAAAACCCGAACCAACAATGTTCATGCAAGCCTGCCGCTTAACAGGAAACACACCGGAACAGATGCTCCATATCGGTGATGAGGCAGAGACAGATATCTTAGGCGCCAACACCGTGGGTTTTCGGACCATTTGGATAAACCGCAAGAACGAAACTTGGAACCACGAATGTCGGCCGCACGCGCAGATCGAATCGCTTAGTGAGCTGGAAACGGTGCTTGCGACCTGGCACTCGGACGGCTGAGAACCGGCACCTGATCGCTATTGCATAAGGCGATCGATAATCGGGCTGACTATGATCTCTGCCATCAGGCCCGTCTTCCGGCTCGGTACAATCAAGACATTGCGCCGCGACATGAACGAGTCATGAATCGTCGTTTAAGTGAATGAGAACCCTGTAAAGTTTGGAAGGAGTCTAATCTAGTGAGGCGAGCAAATCGACAGCCTCCGCCAGTAGGTCTGCCTGGCCGTTTGACTGCTGAATTGCGCTAACCGTATCGATTACAGATGCACTTGCAAGTGGGCCCACGGTTGTTCCAACGACATAAGACCCGCTTTTATTCTCGAAATTCGGGATGAGAACCAGGTAGCGTGTGCTCAGTGTTCGTGGCGCCACCTCGATGACCATAAACGTATCGAAAAGTGCTACATCGATAGGTTGATCATAGTCATCACCTTCGATCGCCAGTAGCAACTCGGCGTTATCCCTAAAGAAAGTAGCCGCTGGCGCTTTGCAGGGCACGCCATCGACACTGATCTCATCGATTTGGTCCGGCTTAACGTAGTTTGTCAGCCTATAATCGGCCAGAAAGCGCGCGCTTTTACCGATCAGTTCGCTGACCATACGTCTGTTGCTGATGGCTCGGTCGAGTCTTTGTGGCTGCAATGGTTCCATGGCAATAGGGAAGTTCGAAAAAGTAGTAAACTACATATAGTCTATTTCTGGCTAAATTCTAGGGCCAAACCGGCGGGTTCGCCTGAGCGCTTGAACTATTTAGGTTTTTACCCATTGGCGGTCACTGCCAGTGGCGACTCGCCATCCTTATCCCTAGGCTCAATCACCACGAGTTGGTTTCCTCCAAGTTTCTTCGCACTGCGCAACGCGTTCTCCAGGCGAGAAACCGGATCTTCGACCCTACTGTCGTTTTCCGCGTCGACGTAGGTCATCGCGCAGCTTAAGGTACAATAAATTTCTCCGGTTGTGACGGCGCTGTCCTTCTGTCTCGTGGCAAAATCCTGCTGCAATTGCCGAAGCCTGGTCGGCATAAAATCCGCCTGGGCATTGTAAAAAATAGCAGCAAAATTCGACGTACCTAGGCGTGTCGCAAAATCGCTCTTACGTGTCTGATGTTGAAGCGTCTCGGCCAACATCCGCAGCATCGCATCGGCGTACTCGTAACCTAATACCTCATCGGTCTTTTGTAATTCATTGATCTCCAAGACTAAAAGACATATATCGCTACCGCGTTTAGCGAGTTCGAAGGCATGACGAAGGCGCTCGAAGAAGTGCAACTGGTTCGGCAGTTTGGTGATGTTGTCGGTAAAACTCAGCTTCGCAATCGTCTTCTCCTTCTTGTGCAAGGCCGAGGCAATGCGTTGAATCGCAGGTAGCATCTGCGCCGTTTCTTCGATCTCGCACGGGGGCGGGTCTATCGCGAAAGGCCCGGAATCGATCTGATGCAGGAACCTGCCGACATGCTTGAGCTCACTGGCGGCAACTCTGAGCACGCGAAAGCCGAACGTCACAAACGCAGTTGCGACAAATAACACCATCCAAATCGCCGCTCTCCCGAAAAGATAAGTGAGGGTATCGCTAGCGAAAATGCGCGTGTAGATTCCATTTCACTACTGCCCTTTACTAATATTAAACGATTCAGGCGCAACTAAGCCTCACCAAGTTTTCCTACCAACTCAATGGTCTGGGACGAGGAATTCGACTTCTTGGCGGTCTTGGCGACACGACCCCC
>LXTK01000116.1 GCA_001643475.1 Proteobacteria bacterium SPGG2
GATTTCCGACATCGAGACGTGAAACCACCATTGATACCAATCTGTAGCTTTCGTTAACCCCCCAACCAAGACAAACCCCAGTAACAGCGCGGCGATGACTGCACCAAGGATTGGCCATACCAGGTGACGCTTCGACGCCTTTGGTAGGTCTTACTGTTCTCCCTGCCGCGAAAGGCCAAAAACGTAAGCGGTGAGCAGATGTGTGCTCGCTTCGTCTAGGCGGTCCTTGTGGGCCGGCATCCACCCCTGTCGGCCTTGGGAAATGGATTGCATCACCGCCAGCTGGGATCCACCATATAACCAGACATTGTCTGTCAAATTGGGCGCGCCTAGCGTTGGGTTACCTTTACCCTCGGGACCATGACAGGAAACACATAGTTGCTTGAATTTTTCTTCTCCGGCACGTGCAACGTTCCTGTCTACCTGATGCCGCCCACTCAACTTCAGCACATACTCGGTCACGTTGAATACGCCTTCACTGCCCAGCGCAGGGCCCCACGGCGGCATGGCCGCGTTACGCCCGTTCATGATCGTTTGCTTGATCTGTTTCGGTGTACCACCCCATTGCCAATCGTCGTCTGTAAGATCGGGAAAATGTGAAGCCTGGCCGCGGGCATCAACACCGTGGCAGGTGGTGCAGTTGTTTTTGAACATCCGGCCGGCCGTTCTCATAGCGTCTGCGTCACTGCGCAGTTCATCCATGGACGCTTCAAGCCACTGCTGACGGACAGCACCGTATTCTTCTTCATACCGTGCCGCACTTTGTTGAAGTTGCCCACCTTGAGACCATTTCAAAACACCGCGATAACTACCGAGTCCAGGGTATAAAATAAGATAACTGACGGTAACGACTAAAAGTGTCAGGATCAACCAAAACCACCACATAGGCGGTGGATTAGTTCCTTCATGCAATGTTTCATCCCAAACATGCGTTTCGGCCTTCTCGGGTTCGCTGCCCGGGAAGTAAACACTTAAGACCAACCAGGCAAGACCAATCAGGCTGACAACCGTGATGACGGCAATCCAGCCGCTCCAGAAATCTGTTGGCAGGTCAGCCATTTTCACCCTCATCGTCTAACGGAATTCGTGCTGCATCGTCGATACTTTTTCTATTAGAACGCAAACACACCCACACCACGACACCGAACATAAACAGCATGACCAACATGTCGCCAACAAACAAAAAGTACGTCATTGTTGGCCACCTGCACTTTTGCCTAACATCTGCAGATAGGCGATCAGCGCATCGAGTTCAGTTTTACCGTCGAGTGCCTCGGTCGCGGTTTCAATATCGGCATCCGAATAGGGGTGGCCGAGCCATCGCAGGGCACGTAGTTTCTGCTCAATATCGCCATCGGCATCGGCGCTGCGCGATTGTAGCCACGGATATGCCGGCATAATCGAAGTCGGCACAACCGCACGCGGATTCAGCATGTGCAGTCGATGCCAGACGTCGGTATATTTCCCGCCAATACGATGCAGATCGGGTCCGGTGCGCTTGGAACCCCACAAGAATGGCCGGTCGTAAACAAATTCGCCCACACGCGAATATGGGCCGTAACGTTTGACCTCCGCTAGCAACGGACGCACCTGTTGGGAATGACAGACACTGCACGATTCGCGAATGTAGATGTCACGTCCCACCAACTCCAACGGCGAATAGGGTTTAAGGCCAGCGATCGGGGTGCTGAGTGATTCTTGAAACAAGCTCGGTAAGATCTGCACCAGACCGCCGATAGAGGCCACGAACAAAATGCCAAAGATTAGCAGGCCTGTGTGCTTTTCGAGTCTCTTGTGCAGTGCTAGTAGATTCATCAATGTCCACCGCTCTTGGCCGCAATCGGCGGTGTTACCCGCACCGTCTGGCCATTGAACATAGTCATAAATAGATTTACCGCCATCAACACAGCCCCGGTGAAAAACAGCAGTCCACCTACCAGGCGCAGTAGATAATACGGTGCCATTGCCTCCATCACCTCGATGAAGCTGTATCTGACTTCACCGAAGTCATCCAGACTAAGCCACAATAGTCCTTGGGAGATCCCCGCGCCCCACATCGCTAGCACATAGAGCATGACGCCGGCGAGGGCTAACCAGAAATGGACATTTGCCATAGCCCGACTGTGAAGCGGTTGTCCCATCAGCCTCGGCACCAAGAAATAGTATGTACCGAACACGATAAGGGCATTCCATCCTAACGCGCCGGAGTGGACATGGCCGATCGTCCATTCCGTAAAATGGCTAAAGACGTTGACGGTTTTGATCGACATCATCGGCCCTTCAAAGGTCGCCAGACCGTAAAAGGCCAAAGACAGGACGATGAATTTAAGCGCTGGATCGGTACGCAACTTCTTCCACGCACCGCTTACCGTCATGATGCCATTGATCATTGTCGCCCACGATGGTGCAAGCAATATCAGACTCATCGCCATCGCGAGGGACTGCACCCACTCCGGGATGGAGTTGTAAAGCAAATGATGTGGCCCGGCCCAAATATAGCTGTATGTAAATGCCCAAAACGCAACCACCGACAAACGGTAACTCCATATCGGACGTTCTGCCTGTTTGGGCAAAAAGTAATACATCATTCCTAAGAAGCCGCCGGTCAGCAAAAACCCAACGGCGTTGTGGCCATACCACCACTGCACAAGGGCGTCCTGTGCGCCGGCAAATAGCGAGTAAGACTTTGTTAGACTCACCGGCAACGCCAGGCTGTTGACGACATGCACCATCGCGATAACGATGATGAAGGCGCCGTAAAACCAGTTGGAAACATAGATGGGCGCAATCTTGCGTTTGGCGATGGTGCCAAAGAAGATAACCGCATAGCATACCCAAACAACGGTGATGGCAATGTCGAACGGCCATTCAAGTTCGGCATACTCCTTGCCGGCGTTGTATCCTGCGAGCAGGGATAGCCCACCGAGGATCAAAACAATCTGCCAGCCCCAGAAAACAAACCAGGCTAGTTCGGGTGCGAACAAGCGAACGTGACAGGTGCGTTGCACACTGTAGATCGACGTGCCCATCAGGGCAGAAACGCCAAACCCGAATATCACGACATTGGTGTGCACCGTGCGCAAGCGTCCGAAAGATAGCCACGGTTGTTCAAAATTCAACGCTGGCCACACCAATTCAGCGGCAACATAAACGCCGGCCGCCATCCCTAATACAGCCCAAATGATTGAGCACATCGTGAACGCGGTGACGATGCGATCCTCGTAATGCGTAGGGTGACTGCTGATGGTTGTGGCGGACATTGCGATTAAATGCCTATCCTCGGCCCGATGCCATAACTCCACAACATAACGGTAAGCCCGAGCAGGGTAACCAATGCGACTAACAGATAGCCGATGATCGCGGAGGCCATCAACATCCCGCGCTCTGTGTCAGTCTTTAGCACTACCGGCAGCCCCGTGTAGAGCAGATACATACTCCAGATAAGCGCCGGCACCAGCACCACTATGTTAAGGAACACGTGCGGATATAGATGCATCACACTACCCATGGTCAGCGGGGCACCGACGACGGTTATCAAAGCAAAATGAGCACCGAGAGACACGTCCGCGCGATAGGTTGATGCCATCCAACGTGCGATAAATGCAGCACTCAGAAAACCGAAAGAAAGCGCGCCAAAATAAGCAGTGCTAATACCGAGAGTGATATACCAAGGGAAAAAAAGCGGCTCGACAACGCCCAAACGCCAACCAAAGTTCATCGCACCGATGTAGGCAAAGACCGGCGGTAGGATACCCAGCCACAACGCAAAGCCGAAGAATACGCCCGTCGCCGACGGGGAATCCTTGGCAAGCTGTGAGAAAACTGCCTTGGGCCGAAGAAGCACTCTCGGCATCAACGCAATCGAGAAACTACTAGCCATCGTTTATCGGACAGTCGCTCTTCTTATTCGTTAGCGGCGGGTTGCTGAGTATACAGGCAACATTAGTCGTAGAAATAGTTTACCAAAGTTTCGATCCAAATCAAATAAAGAGAGAAATCTCGCTGCGATCGAGCTGGTGCGAACAGC
>LXTK01000147.1 GCA_001643475.1 Proteobacteria bacterium SPGG2
AACGCGAAGGTAAAACGGTACTAGCCGCGAGCGCGGACGTGTACCGACCCGCCGCCATCGAACAGCTTGAACGGCTGTCTGCCAGTGCCCATGTGCGATTCTTTCCGAGCCGGACGGATCAGGCGCCGATAGAAATCGCTACTGCTGCAGTCGCTCAAGCACGAAAGGAGCTTGTGGACGTGGTGCTTATCGACACGGCCGGGCGTTTGCATATCGATGGCTCGATGATGCAGGAGATTCAGGAGTTGCATTCGGCGGTCAATCCAGTAGAGACGATTTTCGTTGCCGATAGTACGACCGGGCAAGATGCGGTGATTACCGCTAAAGCCTTCAGTGACGCGCTACCGTTGACGGGCATCATCCTAACTAAGACCGATGGTGATGCGCGCGGCGGGGCGGCGCTGTCGATCCGGCATGTTACGGGCAAGCCAATCAAATTCTTGGGAACGGGCGAGAGTACCGATGCGTTGGAACCGTTCCACCCCGACCGAATTGCTTCGCGCATACTCGGTATGGGAGACGTTCTCAGCATCGTTGAAGAGGTGCAACGCACCACAGACTTACAGCAGGCAGAAAAGCTTGCGAAGAAGATTTCCAAGGGCAAGGGCTTTGACCTCGAGGATTTCCGCACCCAGTTGGTACAGATGGAAAGCATGGGGGGTATTTCGGGGCTACTCGAGCGGCTGCCAGGTACAGGTCTTTTGCCGGAGGGCGTCAAGGGACAAGTCAATGACAAGCAGGCTACACGTCTGGTGGCGATGATTGATTCTATGACGCCGGAAGAGAGACGCTTCCCGGCCATCATTCGCGGTTCGCGAAAACGACGAATTGCCAGGGGCTCAGGCGCGCAAGTCCAGGACGTTAACCGGTTATTGAAGCAATTGACGCAGATGCAAAAAATGATGAAGCGCATGGGCAGAGGTGGCATGAAACGAATGTTGCGCGGCATGCAAGGCAATTTACCTGGCAAGTTCTAGTTAGAGCCGTTTTCGTCACCTGTAGTTACTTTTTAATATCAATGAGTTAATATGTATTTTGGATGTCAATATTTAACAAACCTGTTTTGACAGCATATATTTAAGGGACAGCTATTTCGCAAAGGGGAAGGGACGCTTAGCTTATGTCAACTAAAACAGATAAGGCCACTCAGTCTCAAGAGCGTAGAGCCGGTACCCAGCAGCTGGTTGAACGGTTGACCTCAGATCGTGCGGCGATGTTGGCACTCTTTTGCCAAGTAGCTGGCGTAGAACCGTTCAAGCGAGACAAATCTGAAAGGTCATCACGAGCCTTGTTGGATGAGTTTTGCCAGGTGTTGGTCGATTACATAGCGGCTGGTCATTTCAGTCTTTACGAACGCATCGTAAACGGGAAAGAACGACGTCGAGACACCGCCAAGCTCGCCGAGGAGCTCTATCCGCGGATTAATCAAACCACAGACGCCGCTATTGCCTTCAATGATAAATATGATTCCGAGAAACACCCTGAGATCAGTGACGAGCTGGAAAGCGACCTATCTCGCCTCGGTGAGGAGTTGGCGAAACGGATCGAATTGGAAGACCAACTGCTGAACGCATTGATGGTGTCGGGTGCCGTTACATCAGACGCATCCACGCGCTGACATGTGCGTGCTAGCGATGCTATTGCACGACCGATCTAGCGGGACTGTGCCGATAGTGCTTGGCCCGTGACTCCCTTGCTATCGGGCCCCAGTAAATATAGATAGCTCGCCATAATCGACTCAGGCTCGACTAAGCCTCCTGCGTTCTCACCGGGGTAGGCGCGCGTACGCATTGCAGTTTTTACCGGGCCTGGATCAAGGCTGTTCACGCGAATGGCTGTGTTGGCCTCGAGTTCCGCCGCCAGAATCTGCATCATGCCTTCCACTGCGAAGCAAGTAACGCCATAAGCACCCCAATAGGCACGTCCTTGGCGGCCAACATCGGCACTAGTGAATACAATCGACGCATCTTTGGATTTGCTGAGCAAAGGCAGGCAGGCGCGGGTAAGCAGCAAGGCGGCGTGAACATTGACCGTAAACACTTTGGACCAAGTGCCGAGATCGTATAAGGCCAGCGGTGTCAGCGTACCAAGTTCGGCTGCATTGTGTATGAGTCCATCGAGGTGGCCGAATTCGTCCTCCACCGTTCTGGCCAACTTTTCGTAGTCCTCCACTGTAGCCCGCGACAGGTCAAGCGGGACAATAGCTGGACGAGGGTTTCCAGCTTGTTCGATCTGGTCATAGACATGCTCTAGTTTCTTGGCGGTACGTCCAAGTAGGATCACTGTGGCTTGATGATTGGCGAGGGTCAAAGCTGCAGTTCTGCCGATTCCATCTCCGGATCCTGTTATTAGAATGGTACGGCCGGCAAGCAGGTTTGGCGCTGGCGTGTATTGATCCACGGTTTTCTCGCTCATTAATGGGTTCGTTGTCTAGCGCGTCGTACTTCATTGTGCCTGGTTTTCCACGCTATCCATCGTTTTCGCATCGGAGGCAACGCAATCCGATGTTTTAACACTCGACAGCCATCACGTTCGATTTCATCTAGCGTTGCCCGGTAGATAGCCGCCATAACGAGGCCAGGTAGTTGCTGTAATCGGTCTTGCTCGGCTAACCTGTCTAGAGCATCGTCGTAAAAGGATTTTGCCCGCTCGATTTCAAATCCGATGAGTGTTGCGATATTAGGATGATCAATCCTATTTACAATGTTTGTTAGCGGAACTTCAAAACGCTGCAAATCTTCCATCGGTATATAAGTTCGGCCACGCTGGGCATCTTTACCGACATCGCGAATGATCTGTGTGAACCGAAACGCGGCACCAAGTTTACGAGCATAATCCCCCGTCGTGGCGTTGGTGTATCCGAGCGTACGTGCCAAAAGTGAGTCGTAAAAAGTGCCTACACGACGACAATAGCTGGCCAGTTCTTCAGCCGTGTTGTAGTGAGGTTGCTCGATGTCTGCATGCATTCCTTCGATAACTTCCAATAACTGTTCAGCTGTCAAAGCGTAGGGTTGGATAATCGGATGCAGCGCCTTAGCGACGGGATGGCTGGGGCTACCATCGAAGAGCCTATTTACCTCTTGGTGCCACCATTCTAGTTTTATTCGTGTAACCGCCGGCTCGCGGCACTCATCTATGATTTCGCTGACCTCGAAAAAGTACGCATATAAGGCTGTTAGCATATCGCGTTTTTCTGATTGCAAAAACGATATGCAGTAATGAAAGCTCGAATCACGTGCAGCGACTTTTTGTCGGCAATATTCTACTGGCAGCATGTCGCTAACGGTATCGCGCGAGAGACTAAGCGACAACCGATTTTTTACGATGGCTGACGGTTACTGATTATTGCTGGTCATGACGAGTAATCCCAGGTTATCATTCGTGCGGCTGATGGAGCTAAATCGAAACTATGATTGGATTTGTTAAGGGCCTCGTTATTGGTGCAGTCGTTGCTTTCCCGCTAGGGATGAATTTCGGCAAAGACGAACCGCTACTCAGCAACCCGTTTGCGGTCGAAGCAGACATATCAGAACGAATCGCGGAAGAAAGCAGTCGTTTGTTAAAAGCAACCAAGAGAGCGATTCACGAGGCAACGAAGCCACTGAAGCAGTAGTTTATTGGTGCGGTACCTGTCAGGAGGGAGTTGCGCCGACCGGCGCAGCCTTAGGCGTCGGCGTCATCAGTTACACAGACGCGATTTCGGCCTCGTTTTTTGGCGACATACAAGCGGCGATCTGCAATCCTCAGTAAAGCAGCAACACTGTCTGCCTCATCGTTACCGGATGTAGCGACACCAATACTGATAGTCAGAGAAATCGGCCGACCGCTAGCATGGAACGGCATATCAGCGGCCGCGGCACGGATGCGTTCCGCGAGTACAGCGGCACCACCGCGCTTCGTATCAGGTAAAATAATCGCGAATTCCTCCCCGCCCAGGCGTGCGACCGTATCCACCGAACGACTCATGCGAGTTAGCAGCCGGGCGATCCCGATTAACACTTTATCGCCAGCCTGGTGGCCATACGTATCGTTCACACGTTTGAAGTGGTCGATATCTAGTTCCATTATCGACAGTGAACTGTGGGAGCGCTCACTTAGCGAGAACCCCTGGCGACCTTCCTGAAAAAACGCGCGGCGATTTTTCAATCGTGTCAGCGGGTCAGTGGTCGCCTGATCGGCCAGGGCGCGTCGACTCATTTCGAGTTCGCGAATCGTACGAGCAAGCTTATGGTGCACTCGCACGCGTGCCTGTAGTTCCGAGGAGTCGATGGGCTTAGTTACGAAATCATTGACGCCGTTCTTGAACGCAAGATCCCTGTCATCTTTCTCCGCCGCGCCGGCAATCACAATGACCGGCAAGTTGCTGATCTGAGGGTTGTCGTTTTGACGAATCTTGACGAGTAACTCTTGCCCCGACATATGTGGCATCTCAAGGTCCGTGATGACGAGTTCGATCTCGGGGTGTGCCTGCAATAGCTTCCAAGCGTCGACGCCATCGTGCGCCGCCAATGGCGAGTAGTTTTCTGACAACGGCTTAGAGAGTAAGCTAAGGGTCGTAGGCGAATCTTCGACCAAGAGGATACACGGCCGCGGCTCGGTTTCGGGTGGCCGGTCTTCTGCTTCTAGCGCAGTCGGGGCGTCGACCGTAATGCTATAAGCGCGAGAAAAATCAGTGCTTGTACTCATTATGGTGATGCTGCCAGCGGATACTCCGCATGTTTCTAGTCATTATTGGCGACCCAATATATCATGTCAGTGCCGTATTTTCTTCCTGTAACGCCGTGAAACCTAGGATTCCACTTCACGTAGGCCTTTTTCGATCTGCTCCGGCTCTTCGATGGCCTTACGTTCGGTGACCCCCAGTTCCGTAAACTTGCGCGCCCCCGGCATTACCTTGGCCTGAAATGAGCCCACGGATTGGTTGTACTGGCTGACGGCGCGATCCAGACTGCGGCCAAGACCGGACAAGTGCTCGCTGAAGGTTGCCAGGCGGTTATATAAATCCTCGCCAGTCTCACGGATACGTTCGGCGTTGGTCGCCAATGACTGTTGGCGCCAACCGTAGCCGACCGCACGTAACAGGGCGATCAGACTGGTTGGCGTGGTCAGGATCACCCGCTGGCGCATGGCATGCTCCAGGAGGTCGCGGTCAACATCCAGCGCTGCTCCGAGGAACTGCTCACCGGGTATAAACAACACCACAAAATCAGGGGCGCGTCTGAATTGCGCCCAGTAAGTCTTGGCCGAGAGCTCGCGAACACGAGCACGCACGTTGCGCGCGTGTTGTAGCAGGTACTTATTACGTGTTTCATCGTCAGGTGCTTCTATCGCACTGAGGTAAGCGTCCAGCGGGGTCTTGGCGTCGACCACCAGCTCGCGTTCGTCCGGCATGCGCACAATCATGTCGGGACGCGATTGCCCTTCGGCACTGGTTGCTTGCTGCTGTTCGTAGAAATCACAGTGATCGACCATTCCAGCTAACTCCACTAATCGCTTGAGTGTCATCTCTCCCCACTGGCCACGCACTTCGGGGCGCCGTAAGGCCTGCACTAAATTGCGTGTTTCACTATGAAGTGTCTGCTGGGTTTGAGTTAGGGTTTCTAGGTGTTTGTGTAGGGCACCGTAGGCCTGTTTGCGTTCGTTTTCCATCAGCCGCATCTGTTGTTCGGCCTTTTCTAACGTCTCGCGTATCGGC
Source organism: Proteobacteria bacterium SPGG2 (assembly GCA_001643475.1). GTDB lineage: Bacteria > Pseudomonadota > Gammaproteobacteria > Acidiferrobacterales > SPGG2 > SPGG2. The sequence continues at coordinate 5,696 of LXTK01000147.1, forward strand.
TTCACTAGATTTTCCACCGCCCTTTCTTTCTGTTCGAGCTCGCCTTTGGCATGCACCTGGAAACGTTTAAGCGTTTCCTGGGCCAGTTGAAGGAATGTCTGGCTATTGCTCCGTAGAGCCTCGTTCGAGAGGACAGCAAAGGTCTTTTCTACTTCCGCCAGTTGCTCGGCTGCCGTTTGGCGTTCGATATGCAGCGTGGTCTCGAGTTGTGTAATCTTCCGCTGACTGTGGAGTCGGGCAATGAGCCAACCAAGGCCACCGGCAACGGCCGCAATCAGACATATTATTAGGACTGGGTCGGCGGTGATAAAGATGTCGGAGATTGAGTTCGTGACCTCACGCATGTTGCTTTAACCAATCAAAAACCTCCATCGGTGCGCGAATCATGCCGTCGGCGCCCCATGTTTCAGGATCTTCGCTATCCGTAATGTAACCGAACAGTGCCACCAGCGTCTTCATGCCAGCCTGCTTTCCCGCGTGGATATCACGTTCGGCATCTCCCACGTATAGACATTCATGCGGGTCGCTACCGGCCTGCTTACAGGCAAGCAGCATAGGCTCCGGGTGCGGCTTACGGTTAGTAGTCGTATCGCCGCTGACGATGCAGGCCGGCGGCGGTTGGATTGTGAGTTGCGCCACCAACGGTTCGGTTAAGTATCTGGGTTTGTTGGTAACTACGCCCCAGTTAAAACCGTTCTTGCTTAACATCGCCAGCAACTGCGGTATGCCGGGGAAGAGATGGGTCTCGCGACAGAGATTTTCGGCATAGATTTCTAGAAAACGCTGTCTCAGATTCTCGAGTTCGACATCTCCTCTTTCTTCTCCGAATCCGAGGCGCACCAGTGCGAGCCCGCCATGGGATACCCAGGGTCGAATGGTATCGAAGGGCAGGGGCTGATAATCTTTCTCCTTTAGCAACAAGTTAAGCGCCTGCGCCATATCGGGTGCGGTATCCGCCAACGTCCCGTCTAGATCGAACAGCACAGTTCGAAGGCGAGCCCGCATTTCTCACCAGCTCCCTGCTGCGGCCGCGGATCGTGCCGCGTCTACCACGTTGCACTCGAAAAATGGGCTCAACGTACTGTAAAGTGCGCCTGCGCGCATTTTCCTTCGCGCGCCTTGTATCCACGGCAAGCTACACGCCCTCGCTACGAGATCCGGTGAGAAATGCGGGCTAATCACTTTCGCGCCGACTGTAGGCCAGGTAGTTCACGTCCACCCCTGGCGCCAACCAATAGTGCCGGGTCAGCGGGCTGTAATGCATGCCGGTCAACTCGCGCACGGCAAGCTTGGCCTGTCTGGCCCAGTTTTCCAATTCGGAGGGCCTAATCAGTTTGCGATATTCATGGGTGCCCCGTGGCAGCAGGTTAAGCACATACTCGGCCCCGACAATGGCAAACAACCAAGACTTGGGGTTGCGATTGATGGTCGAGAAAAACACCGCGCCACCTGGTTTCACTAGGCTGCTACAGGCGCCCACCACGGCCGCCGGATCGGGCACATGCTCTAGCATTTCCATGCACGTGACGACGTCGAATGATGCGGGTCTGCTTTTCGCCAATGCCTCCGCCGTCATGTGCAGGTACTCGACGTTGTGACCGCTTTCCTTCAGATGCAGTTTCGCCACCGACAGCGGGGTTTCACCCATATCGATGCCGGTCGCCCTGGCGCCAAGTGCGGCCATGCTCTCTGTCAATATGCCGCCACCACAACCGACGTCGAGCACGGTGCTGCCATTGAGCTGTGCACGTTCATCGATCCACTTAAGACGCAGCGGATTGATATCGTGCAGGGGTTTGAACTCGCTCTCGGGGTCCCACCAGCGTGAAGCCAGTTGCGCGAACTTGGCAATCTCGGCGGGATCGACGTTTTGTGTGGTTTCCGTCATGCCCTGCCGTAATGTTTGTCAGACATAAGGCTTAATGTCTCGGGTTAATCGCTTACCAATCCTGGCTCTTTCACATTCGAGGTCATAACGCGCCTGTAAATTGAGCCAGAATTCGGCCGACATGCCGAAGAAACGTCCAAGCCGTAATGCGGTATCAGCCGTTATCGCACGTTTCTCCAGCACGATCTCGTTGATGCGGCGGGGTGGCACATTGATGCGCTTGGCCAGCCGGTACTGGCTGAGGCCCATCGGTTTGATGAATTCGTTGTGTAGGACTACGCCGGGATGGACGGGTGCAAACTTGGTCATGACCTTCGGTTAGCGTCTCGCCGCTGTCCAGTCATAGGCTCGACGTTCAAACGGTTGGATCCTGGTGCATTCGTCCATAGTAACGTGTCGCGTTAATACCCGCAAGGGCCGACATTGCGGCTAGCGTAGCTTCTAGGATTAGGCGCCGCTATCCGCAGCCTGAATACGATCTCGCCACTCGCCTGCTTTTTGCAAAATGGCCTGTTCATCTAAGGTTGCGAGCTGGCGATTTTTCAGCAGCTGCTTGCCCGCTATCCAGACATCAGTGACTTGGTGACCCCCGGCGCTATAGACAATCTGCGATATCGGATCGTAGATGGGTTGTGTGCCGATACTAGATAGGTCGATAGCGGCGATATCCGCCGATTTGCCCGGTTCCAGTGACCCGATTTGATCATCAAGGCCAAGCGCCCGCGCACCATTTAAGGTCGCCATGCGCAGCGCGCTGTGGGCAGGTACCGCCGTCGCATCATTGGCAACCGCCTTGGCAAGCAATGCGGCGGTACGCATTTCGTCGAGCATGTCGAGATCATTATTGCTGGCGGCACCGTCGGTACCGAGAGCGACATTTACGCCGGCTTGCATCATCGCATTAACCGGACAAAAACCGCTCGCCAGTTTCATATTGGATTGCGGGCAGTGCACGACGTTAACACCGGCATGCGCCAGTGGCCCAATCTCGCCTGGCAACAGTGTGGTCATGTGTACCGCCACCAGATTAGGATTGACGAGGTCGAGGCTGGCAATTCTTTCCAGTGGCCGTTGACCTGTTTTGCTCACTGCCTCGTCTACCTCATGCACGGTTTCATGCAAATGGATATGAACTGGCAGATTGAGCTCGTTATTCATGGTGCGAATCTTCTGTAACGTTCCATCCGATACCGTGTAAGGCGCGTGCGGTGCGAAGGCAGTGGTGATGAGTTCGTTGTTGCGCAGTTCGTCGTGCAACTGCAGGCCTTTGCGCAAGTACTCTTCCGCAGTCTGGGCCCACACGGTGGGGAAATCGATGACAATCAATCCGACCACCGCCCGCATACCTGCCCCCGAGCACACACGGGCGGTCTCCTCCGGAAAGAAGTACATATCACTAAAACAGGTGGTGCCACCCTTGAGCATTTCGGCGATGGCGAGCTCGGTGCCATCGCGGACAAATTCGTCATTCATCCATTTGCCTTCCGCTGGCCAGATATGATTATTGAGCCAATCCATCAATGGCAGGTCATCGGCCAGCCCGCGAAAGAGACTCATTGCCGCATGCGTGTGGGCATTCACCAAACCAGGGATCAGGGCGTGATCGCTGAGCTCGGTCGTTTCGGTGGGTTCGTACGTGTCTGCGGCCGCGGCGGTAGGCAGTACTTGGACGATCTTCCCATCTCGAATCGCGACACTGTGATCGGCTAAGACCGTCTCGTCCGGCTCCACCGGAATGATCCATCGCGCGCTTATTAAGGTATCGATCGTCTCCATTTCAGGCAGGACGGAGAATTTCGCGCAGTATAACGAATTTGCTTTCAGCGCACCGAAAAAATCACTATCGAGCCAACCTATCCGGCTAAGCTATCGATGTCCCCATACGTAAGCGCTAAACTGGGCGGGCGATGGTTATGCCAGCAGAAAACGGAATTCCTTACGACCGTATCCGGGCGATCGAGTGGGACGGCGATCGAATCAAATTGATCGATCAGCGGCGCTTGCCCGACCGCCTGGAGTATATCTATCTCGACAATCTACCCGAGAGCGCGCGCGCAATTCGTGACATGGTAGTGCGTGGTGCACCAGCGATCGGGATTACCGCCGCCTATGCTGTCGTTCTCGGGGCATGTGCGCGTTATGCTGAAGACCCGCAGGCCTGGCGCAAGTTGTTGACGCCAGACTTGGAGTTATTGGCGACGGCGCGACCGACCGCGGTCAACCTACGCTGGGCGGTGGAACGCATGCGCAAGGTGAGCAACACAATCACTGGTGATCCAGTACCGCTACTGCGCAAGGAAGCAGAAAGCATCCATGCCGAGGACATTGCTGCCAATTATGTGATGGGCAAGTTGGGGGCCGAGCTCATCGACGATGGAAGCGTCGTGCTTACTCATTGTAACGCGGGCGCCTTAGCCACTGGTGGTTATGGGACAGCGTTGGGGGTTGTGCGGGCCGGCGTCGCCAGCGGTCATATCGCCGGTGTCTATGCGAGCGAGACACGCCCGTGGTTACAAGGCGCACGACTGACCGCCTGGGAGTTACTGCAGGAAGGTATTCCGGTTACTGTAGTGAGGATGAAGTGCTCGCTTTTGCTGGACAACGCACCGCCCCTGAAGGTGCGCGTGCGTGGAATCCCGCCTTTGATGTCACCCCCGCGACACTTATCGATGCCATCATTACTGAGAAGGGCGTCATTCTGAACCCCAATCGCGAGAAACTGGCGGCGTCGTTGAAGTCATAGTTTCAGCAGAACCCGGGCTTGATCACCGTGTTTGCATCACCCGATCGGGATGCATGCACACCCTCGTCTGTGGTAAAATTCGTCGTTTTTCAGGTGTTGGAACTGACTTCCGAGGCCTGCAAAACAGCCTTATAAATCAGAGTTTTACGCGCGTATTGCGGCATTCTTGGTGGCGAAACCAGATCGATCTCCACGGGCATCGAAAGGTGGCGCTTTTTGGCTAGCTTGGGCACAACTACGGGGCGGCTCGAAGTGCGGCGCCAGCTAGTGTAAGGGAAACATGGACTCGTTCGCGAAAGAGACAATCCCGGTAAATCTAGAAGACGAGATGCGTCAGTCCTATCTGGACTACGCAATGAGCGTCATCATTGGGCGCGCGCTCCCCGATGTGCGCGACGGCATGAAGCCGGTACATCGGCGTATTCTTTTCGCCATGCACGAGGCCAACAACGTATGGAACCGGCCGTACGTCAAGTGCGCGCGCATCGTTGGCGACGTCCTCGGTAAATATCATCCGCATGGTGATAGTGCGACGTACGACGCGCTGGTGCGTATGGCGCAGGATTTTTCTATGCGTCACCCGCTGATCGATGGACAGGGCAACTTTGGGTCTATCGATGGCGATCCACCGGCGGCCTACCGGTATACCGAGTGCCGCATGACGCGGCTCACCACTGAGATTCTTGCCGACCTTGAAAAAGAAACCGTTGATTTTGTTCCTAACTACGACGGCCGCGAGAAGGAGCCGGTCGTTCTGCCGACTCGGTTGCCAAATCTGTTGGTCAATGGTTCGTCAGGAATTGCGGTGGGCATGGCCACCAACGTACCGCCCCATAATCTCACTGAAGTTATCAATGCTTGTATTGCGCTGATTGATGATGACGAGATCGGCGTCGAAGGACTAATGGCGCATATACCAGGGCCAGATTTTCCCACAGCCGGCATGATTCACGGGGTTGATGGTATTCGCGAGGCCTACAAGACCGGGCGTGGCAAGATTTATGTGCGGGCACGAGCCGGTTTCGAGACGGACAAGAAAACCAATCGTCAGAAGATCGTTGTTACCGAGCTACCGTACCAGGTTAATAAAGCACGTTTGCTCGAGCGCATCGCCCAGCTCGTGAAACAAGGCAAGCTCGAAGGTATTAGTGAACTCCGCGATGAGTCTGATAGATCGGGTATGCGCATGGTGATCGAGCTGCGGCGCGGTGAAAATGCCGATGTGATTTTGAATAACCTCTACTCGCACACGGCGATGCAGAGCGTTTTCGGCATCAACATTGTGGCGTTGGATGGTGGTCAACCACGCCTGATGAATCTTAAGGACTTGCTCGATGCGTTCCTTCGCCACCGGCGTGGCGTGGTTACCCGACGCACCCTCTTCGATCTGCGAAAGTCACGTGAGCGGGCGCATGTCCTCGAAGGACTGGCCGTCGCGCTTGAGAACATTGATGAAATAGTCGCCTTGATTAAGGCGGCGAAAGATCCGGCCCAAGCCAAGGCCGGACTCATGAAGCGTACTTGGACGGCGAGCGTGGTGGCGAAGATGCTGGCGGGGGCCGAAAGCGATATTTCTCGACCCGAGGGTTTGGATGCGATCTACGGTCTCGGCAAGAAAGGGTATCGACTGTCCG
>LXTK01000266.1 GCA_001643475.1 Proteobacteria bacterium SPGG2
GCGGTAGTGCAGGGGCTGGCCCCGTTGCTTGCGCGTCAGCTGCGCATGCCCGGGCTGGCGGGCCTCAGCGTTAATGCGTCCGTGGCGGTATTCGTATTGACAACGATCGGGGGGCTCACGCTTATCCATGCATTTGTGACGAGTAACTTCTCTGTGCTCTACGTCGCCCAGCATTCCAACCTGCAGTTGCCCATGTTTTACAAAGTGTCGGCGTTGTGGGGCGGCCACGAGGGTTCGTTATATCTGTGGGTGTGGATCCTTACGTTGTACACGGCGATCGTAGGTTGGCACGGGCGCACAAGGTATCCCCAACGTCTGCCGGTCATCCTGGCGGTGCAGGGCTGGCTAGTGGTCGGTTTTTTTGGGTTGATATTATTGCTATCGAGCCCATTCGAGCGCCTGTTTCCGGTTCCCGTCGACGGTAACGACCTCAACCCGCTATTGCAGGATCCCGGCATGGTGATCCACCCACCGATGTTATACCTGGGTTACGTCGGCTTTTCGGTACCCTTCGCCTTCGCCATGACAGCCTTGCTCACGAACTGGAACAGCACGCTTTGGAGTGGCCTGATCCGACGTTGGGCTTTGATTGCCTGGGGATTCCTAACGACGGGAATCGTTCTCGGCGGTTGGTGGGCCTATCACGAGCTCGGCTGGGGCGGCTATTGGGCCTGGGACCCCGTAGAGAATGCCTCCTTTATGCCATGGTTGCTGGCTACGGCGCTGATTCATTCCATCACGGTGCAAGACCATCGGCGCATGCTACACGCCTGGAATATATTTCTGGTAATTACCACCTTCTCATTGTCGTTGCTGGGCACGTTTCTCGTACGCTCGGGGGTTCTGTCCTCGGTACATGCCTTTGCGGTTGACCCCGGGCGTGGCGCCTATATTCTGCTTTTTATGGTTACGGTGCTGACCATTTCGTTTTCTATTTTTATGGTCAAGGGCCGGGCACAGCAGGCGCAAGAGTCCATCACCTCGGTGTTTTCCCGAGAGTCTGTGTTTGTATGGAACAATGTCATCTTTGGGTTTGCGTGCGCCACCGTATTGTTGGCCACGCTCTACCCGCTGGCGCTGGAAGCGTTGACCGCAGCCAAGATCACGGTTGGTCCGCCCTACTTTAACGCAGTGATGGTGCCCATCTTTCTGGTTGTCATGCTGTTGATGGGTATTGCGCCGCTGCTTCCCTGGCGCAAAGCCAACCTCGAGAAATTGAAGGCACGACTTCTTGTGCCAGCCACGCTTGGCGTCCTAGGGCTTGTCACAATGCTGGTTTTTTCCCGGCCAACGCACTGGACGGCTCCGGTCGCGGTGGGCCTCGTCGGGTTTGTACTGGGTACGATAGTGACTGATCTGTTGCGGGCGGTGAATCAAAGACGCGCGCAACTTAGAGAGAACTTTGGTCGCGCGACGTTAAAGGCGGTATTGGCTAACCGTCGCCACCATGGCGGCATGGTCGTACATTTGGGAGTACTGGTTATGGCGTTGGGCCTCGTCGGGTCAGGGCTGTTCCGTTCGGAAATCACGGTGGCGATGGCGGCGGGCGACGTTCTAGAGATTAGTGGTGAGCGACTGCGTTTTGAAGGTGTACGCACGTTTCGAAAGGACAACTATGAATCACTGCAGGCGCAACTCACATTACTGAATTCTGGTTACGTACTGTTGCCAGAGCGGCGTTTCTATCCCCGTCAGGAAGCGCCCATGACCGAGTCCGGAGTGCACTCAACGCTACTCCGAGATCTCTATGTTGTCATCAACGAAGGAAGCGGTGATAAATGGATATTCCGCGCGTTCGTATTGCCTCTGGTGAACTTCATCTGGTTAGGAGCGGTCATCATTCTTGCTGGTCTTGGCCTTACCCTCAGTAGTAGACGGCGCAAAGTGAAACAAGAAGCGACCGACCATTCCGGTCTGGCACACGCGAAATGACCAATATAAAGTGTGCATTTCTCGTCTTGGTGCTGGTAGCTACGCCCTTATTCGCAGCCGATGTTAGCGAAGATCCGCTGGAGCGCCAGATGCGGGAGATTGCCAAGTTGTTGCGCTGTGCGGTCTGTCAAAATCAACCGATCTCAAATTCCAATGCCGACCTTGCGCGCGATATGCGGGCCATCATTCGCGAACAATTACAGGCCGGAAAGGCGCGGGACGAAATCATCGCCTATTTCGTAGAGCGCTATGGAAACTACATCCTACTCAAACCACCCGTCGATCGCTCGGGCGCCGCAGTTTGGTTTCTGCCCCCATTATTGCTTTTGGTGATAGGCGCCTTTGCCATCGTGTTTGTTCGCCGTCGCCTCCGCCAGCCGTTGCCGCCGGCGCCTGAACTTTCTGATGAAGATATCGCACGGGTACGTGCTGCGCGTGAGCAGGACTGAGCTATGATGGGCCTGATCTTTTTGGCGTTGTTCATTCTCGCTGGTACCGTCTGGCTACTGGTGCGGCCCTGGGCCCCTGCTGGTGAACGGCGCGGCGAGCGCTACCATCAGCTACAGACCGTACGTGAGCGTCTGCTTGTACACCTCGGCGAATTGGAAGCGGAGATGGCCAATCAAGGCATGGATGCACAAGTGGCGCACGATGAGAAACGACGGCTGGAAGCAGAGTTGGCCGATGTCTTGCGTACGCTTGAGGATCTAGAAACATCATCCGGCGATCAGCAGGCAGCGCCCACGGCGGCTGCGCGTGGCGCCACGGTGGTGGTATTGGCGGTGGCACTGCCACTGGTCACCGCTTTGCTGTTCATCGGTACCAATCAGACAATTCCACAACGCTTGTCGTCCAAGGGGGCCGAGGTCGCACAAACACCGCAGGTGCCGCCCATGGTGCTGGATATGGTGGCCCGTTTGGAGAAACGTTTGGCTCAGCAGCCCAATGATCCAGCCGGTTGGGCAAGATTGGGGCGCTCCTATCAGGTTCTGAGCCGCATACCCGACGCGAAGGCGGCATATGCCAAGGCCTACCAACTGGCCCCCGAAAACCCCGAGGTGCTATCCGAATACGCGGCGCTCTTGTATAACGAGAACCCAAGACAAACCAGTGGCCAAGTTTTCACGCTATTTAGCGAGCTGCATGAATTGAACCCGGATCACCCCGGTGCCTTGTGGTTTCTTGGTGTGGCTGCGTATGAGAAAGGCGAGTTCCGTGTAGCCTTAAACTCCTGGGAGCACTTGGCAAAGCGGTTACCGGCGGACGGTCAGGTTCTGCCGCAAGTACACCACGCTATCGCTGAAGCGAACTCCCGCCTTCAAGAGTAGCTCAGCTGCCAGTCGCCTTGAGCTCTTTGATCTTCGGAAGTAGGACTTTGCTCAGGACCTCAGCATCGATCGGACCGATGTGCTTGTAGCGTATGATGCCTTTTGCATCGATAACAAAAGTTTCGGGAACCCCATAAACGCCGAGCTCGATGCCGACACGGCCGTTGGTATCCATGAGGCTAACTTGGTAGGGATTGCCGTGGTCAGCCAACCATGCGAGGCCATCGGCGCTTTCGTCTTTATAATCGAGCCCAATTATCGGTGCGATTGCCTGGCGAGCGATTTCCATGAGGAGCGGATGTTCAACCCTGCAAGCGACGCACCACGACGCCCACACATTGACCAAGTAGACTTGCCCCTTTAAATCCTTGGCGGATACTTGTCGTGTCGGCTCGTGCAGTACCGGTAACGTAAACGACGGCAGTGGCTTGCCGATTAATGGTGATGGAATCTTGCGTGGCGATAACTCGCCCGCTTGCATTTGTGACAGCGCATAGGCTAGCAATAGGCCGAGCGCGGCGAACGAACCGATCGGGATAAGAAACTTTTTCACTGGTCCTTGGCTTGCTTGGCTAAGGCGTCAGCGACTTCCGGCGGCATGTAGTTTTCGTCATGCTTGGCGAGTACCTCGTCGGCGACAAACCGATTATTTGCCATGAGCCTGCCTTGTGCCACAATCCCTTGTCCCTCACGAAATAGGTCGGGCAAGATGCCCTCATAATGCACACTGATTTTTGCGTTCATATCGGTAA
>LXTK01000107.1 GCA_001643475.1 Proteobacteria bacterium SPGG2
CCTCTGCTGCCATTAACAGCTTTTGATTATTCGCCTACTCTAGCTCACTGCCCGCGCCAACTATCGGGGCCCAAAGCAACAGGCCCAAAATCAGAAAACAAGCAATACCTCTAGAGATCACAACTGTCCGTTACCCTTTTTAAGAGTTAGCAATAAACTTCACTCTTTCGGCTGCGATATCTACGCCGAAGCGTTGCACGTCCAGACACATTTCGATGAAACCCTCTTCGAAATCAAAGCTGCGCGCGTCAGCCATGACTTTCAGTTCGTGCAATTCATTTTCAGTCAGCCAGATGATGGTGGTTTCCGATGGATCCCTGGATTCCAGCTCGCCGAGCTGGAAATAATGGTAAATGTCTTGCAAGCCATAATCACCATCTTGATACTGATGGACGAGTCTTCGCTCACCACTGGCATCCGCACTGTAAACGCCAAGTGGTAAGTCGTTTTGTAAATCGTCAGTCACGCGACTCCAGCACTACATAGAAAAGAACTCCGCAACAGTAACTTTKCGCCTTGTATCATCTGCAAGCTTAACAACGAGCGCGCCATCCGCRTCCAGCTCCACAAACTCGCCACTTACTGTTTCTTTCGCTAGCTGTAGTTCTATCGGTTCACCCATGCCGTTCGCGCGCTGTGTCCATGCCTTACCAATCGGACCGAACCCGTCTTCGGCCCAACGGTTGATCCAAGACAGAAAGTTCCGACTRAAGCTTTCGAGGAGCTCAGCATCCGTCGATKTCGAGAAACCATCGGCATGCATGTTCGCAGCAYSATCGTCTAAGTCCTTCGGATGCGATTTGACATTAACATTRATAGCCAAAACTAYGGACTCGACATTGCCATTGTTAACARCACAGGGATCCAACAGTATTCCTGCCACTTTAAGGTYGTTCAGAAGTACATCATTCGGCCARCGATATCGAAGTTCGGTCATGGGAGTCACTAGACCCGAGATTGCAATCGCTAGGCTCACCGCGGCCACATAATTGATTTGCCCAGTAACCGCGATTGGCTCATCAGGGCGCAGAATAATTGCACAGTGAAGATTCCCAGGTTCAGAAAGCCATTGATGGTCGAAGCGACCGCGCCCAGCCGTCTGTTCCTTAACCCACACCAATGTACCCTCCTCTGCGCCCGATAAAGCTAGTCGTTTGGCCTCGCTGACAGCACTATCGATACTATCGTGCATCACCAACTCGTACAGCGGCGGGATATTCAGCGTTGTCGTCATTCCAACTATGTACTATCTAGCGTTTCCAGGTTCCCGATTTGCCACCGGACTTTTCCAACAAACGAATRTCRCTGAGCGTCATTCCACGATCTACGGATTTACACATGTCATAGATGGTGAGAAGTGCTACCTCGACCGCCACCATAGCTTCCATTTCTACCCCCGTACGCTCACGCGTTTCTACCGTGGCTCGACATTGGACACAGTCCTCTTGAGGTAGTACATGCAAGTCGATTTCTATATGGGTTAGTCTGAGCGGGTGACATAATGGTATGAGTTCGGACGTTTTCTTCGCTGCCATAATGCCTGCCACACGGGCAACCCCCAAGACGTCGCCCTTCGCATGTCCACCCTGTTGAATCAGCGCCAACGTTTCGCGTTCTGTGTAGATTCGTCCCTCAGCAATAGCAGTACGGCGGGTAATGTCCTTCGCGCCCACATCTACCATGTGCGCTTCGCCATCAGTATTGAAATGGGTGAGTTTCGGCATAATCGCCCTATCTGTCGGCAGAGCCCTAGACCTGCTCGAAATGGGTAGAGTAACCTACCCCCTCTGGGAACTGCAGGCAAGCCTGGGAGAGGGTGATCATAACGCGAACCTTGCAATTAGCCTTAGCGACCGTATCGGCCTTGATCATCGTGATGGCACAGGCAAACGATGTGGGTATTGCTGCCCTTTTACGCTCAGCGATCGATGTTGCTTGTACATCGTCGCAAAGCGATTTAGCGCAAATGGCGAACCGTTTGGGCAATACAAACGGGGTGGAAGAAAAACTGATTAAAGTTCGTGGGGTTACCATTGGTTGGCAACGCCGGTTTACACGTGCAGACGGGAGCGAAATTAGGTTGCAAGGTGTGGGACCGACCGGCCGACCCCAGCGCTTCAGCGCCGAGTATTGGACCCCCATAGCAGGCGTCATACGCCCAATCATGACAGCTGTGACTGATACCGAGTGCGCCATACAGCTGGGGCGTCGTCTGCTTTATGATGACACAACAGATGCAGCCATCACCCTTGAACACTTAGACACAACCCTGGTCCCCACTGGCATCACAGAACCGTTAAACCCGGCGATTCCGCCAGGCGATGATAAGGGCGGCGTTTTGGTTGCCATGGTTGATGCCGGTGTAAATTATCTACTTCCAGCGATTGCTCAACGGTTAGCGCGTGCAGGAGACGGCACGATTCTGGGTTATGATTACTGGGACCTCGACCACCGCCCGTTTGATGCTAATCCTGCCCGGTCACCATTCTTCCCACAACGTCACGGAACTCGCACTGCGTCCTTGTTGCTACGCGAAGCACCGCAGGCCAGGTTGGTCCCTTACCGCTACCCTCGACCGGATATGCGTCGCATGACCGATCTCGTTCGTGATGCCGCTACCAAAGGTATATCGATTGTTAACCTTTCGCTAGGCAGCAATAAGAAGGATGATTGGGAAGCCTTTGCTCAAGTGGCAAAAGAATATTCGGAGATACTCTTTGTAGTCTCTGCCGGCAACAATGGGCGTGATATCGATGCACGACCGGTCTATCCGGCAGTATTGCCCCTGGACAACATCATTACCGTCACGTCATCTGAAATAGATGGGCAACTAGCACCGGGCTCCAACCATGGCCAAACGTCAGTCGATCTGCTTGTACCCGCCGAGCGTCTCAGCGTCACAAGTTTCGAGGGCCATTCAATGCGTGTCTCAGGGTCGAGTTATGCGGCCGCACGCATAAGCGCTATGGCCGCCCGTCTGCTGGCAAAAAATCCGACGTGGCGCGCACCGGAACTGAAGACTGCCATTCTCGCAAGGGCAATACGCCCGATTAGCAATCACAAGCCATATGTTGCACAAGGCTTTATACCCGATCCTCAGACGGCCGAGCAACGCTCGCCCGTGCCGCGCGATGTCGAACTCGAGGAGATAGACTCGCGCGAATTGACGGCTACCAACCTCTACAACGGCCATCAATCTAAGGATATCTTCACGCATGAACTCATCCTTACACTGGTATACTTTGAGCGCACATCCTGGGATTTCGTGCGTCTCGAACATGCACTGACACACGCAGCAAAAATCCTTCGTCAATGTGGCATCTATATGCCGCGAGCAGATCTACATATGCTCCGCGGGCCTGAGATGTTTCTTTACTTCACTGAGTCGAATGCTAAACAGTTGGCTAATCGTTTGTCGTTCCCCCGGCCAACTATTTATTTTGTAAGAGACTCCCTGAAAGTGGATGCTTACGAGGCCGAGGCAATAGCAAGAGGAAACAGCGCTACACGGCTGATACTAACCAACACTGTGTGGATGACAGAGGGTATTAGTAATGCCGGTATCGGCCTTGCACATGAAATCGTTCATCTCCTCATGGACAGTGGCGAACACGTTGATTTTCCACAAAACGTGATGCGTGCCGACACGTCGCCGGAGAACATCAGATTCACCGATACTCAATGCGAAACAATGAGACGAGTTGGCATGGAAGGCGAATTGTTGAAACCACTATCCTGAGTCATCCACATGCTACAATGATAGACTTACTATAGACGGGCCGTGGGATAAGCTATGAATCGCCAAGAGCGTCGCCGACTCAGTAGGCAGTCACGGCGCACCGGTAAAGCCAGGGCCTCTGCGAACATCTCCGTTCCGGACGTCTTGCGCCAAGCTTTTACTTTCTTGCAAGGCGGCTATCCGCAAGAATCAATACGCCTGTACCAACAAATTCTTGCTGTCGACCCGAAACATGCCGAAGCGTTGAACCTTTGCGCGATCGCCTATTTCGAGTCTGGCGAAGCAGCACAGGCGATTCGATCATTACAGAATGCGGTATCGGTACAACCCAATTACGTAGAAGCGCACAATAATCTTGGCAATGTGTTTAAGGCGTTGGGCAAGTTCGCGGAAGCCGAAACGGCCTACGGTAAGGCGCTTGCCATAGACCCAGATTATTTCGACGCGCACTTTAACCAGGGCATTTTGCTGGAAGAGCTCGATCGCCTAAAAGAAGCCGAAGATGCATATCGACGTAGCCACGAAATCAATCCCGAGTTCTTACCTGCCTTATTCAATCTGGGTAATGTTCTTAGAGCCAAAGGCGAGTTTATCGAGGCCGCCGAGATCTATCGGCAAACCACCGAGCGCGACCCCAATTATGTTGACGCACATATCAACCTTGGTAGCGCGTTGCATGAACTGGGAAAGTCGGATGAGGCCGTATCGTCATACCAACGCGCATTGGAGTTAGACTCCAACCGCGCTGACGGCCACTACAATCTTGGCATTGCGCTACAAGAGAAAGATGAGCTCGCCGAGGCGGTGGCAGCGTACCAGCAAGTTCTCGACTTAGACCCTAAACATATCGCGGCACAGAATAACCTTGGATACGCCTTGCAAAAACTTGGAAAGCTCGATGATGCGATTGCCGCATATCAACGCGCTATCGATATAGAACCCCATCATGCCCAAACCCATGTCAACTTAGGGGATGCCCTGCTTGAGCGCGGGGAGCCCGAGGCCGCCGTCGCACTTTGTGACAAGTACCTCGCACAACATTTTGGCAATACAGCCGTGTTGGGATTCAAGGCGGTCGCGCTTTGTGAACTCGGAAATCGGGAAGCAGTGAATTACTTGCTTGACTTCGATCGTTTTATGCAACCGGTGCGCCTCGAAACCCCAGCCGGATATGCTAGTCTTGCCGATTTTAACGTCGCCCTCGCCCATCATGTTCGTTCGCACCCGACGCTAGTATCGGCGCCYGCCAGTCACGCTACCCGGCTAGGTAAACACTCCGGCGAATTGTTGGATCAGTCGAAAGGRCCGATYGCGGTGTTAGAARAAATCATMCAAGGTTCAGTGAAGACTTACATACGYRAACTCTCGACAGACCTTGAACATCCTTTTATCGGCAGCCAACCTAAGAATTTTGGYCTTACGGCGTGGGGTATCGTATTRGGTTCGARAGGCTATCAACTCCCGCATATWCATCCTTCCGCCTGGCTGAGTGGTGTCTATTAYGTAYMGGTACCRRAAGTTTTCGCCGAAGCAGRCAATGCYCAGGCTGGGTGGATAGAGTTYGGCCGGCCRCCCATACACTTTCACTGYAAAGCGGATCCTRTCGTAAAACKAWTTCRRCCCGAGGCAGGTCTAATGTTGCTGTTTCCATCCTATTTCTATCATGGAACCGTGCCGTTCGATTACGACGCACAACGCATCAGCATTGCCTTTGATATTCTACCTCTCTCCTCCCCCTCCCCCTAACCCCCTCCCTGTATAAACCGGGGAGATAGGTAACACCTGTTCGGACACATGGGTAACACATAGTGTGGGCATGATTGGAGCTCTTGACGGAGATCCATCATGCCCTGGAATACGGTGTCAGCCATATCATTACGTAAAGACTTGTCATGTTAGCCTGGGCTGAAAGGAGGCAACCGTCGCGAGCTGTGCAGGCGCTTTGGGATCAGTCCGAAGACCGGTTACAAGTGGCTACATCGCTACCAAAGCGAGGGCCCTGGCGGCCTGCAGGAGCGTTCCCGGTGCCCGCATCATTGCCCGCAATGCACCGAT
>LXTK01000294.1 GCA_001643475.1 Proteobacteria bacterium SPGG2
TCCCGCTTGGGCTCGCCCATCCATGCCATGGGCGATGGCGTGGTCAGTCATGCCGGGCCGAAGGCCGGCTATGGCCTCATGGTTGAAGTCACCCACGGCAATATCGTCACCCGTTATGCCCATGCCAAGAGCGTCTTGGTCAAGGTCGGTGATCGCGTGGATCGTGGTCAACTGCTCGCCACCGTCGGTACCTCCGGGCGCTCCACTGGCCCCCATCTTCACTTTGAGGTGTTGCGTGAAGGCAAGTTTGTTAATCCGGGCCCATATCTGAATGTGTCGAAGGATTCCTAGAACTGTTCGTCCCCGCATTTTTACTCCATAATTCCCTATTTTCTGTTTTCTGCTAACTCAAAGTTGGCATAACGCATTCCCGTTTTGGTGATCATGAATCCGGTACGAACGATCGTAGAGCTGATACGAAAGCTCTTTGGTACCCGCAACGAGCGCTTGATCCAGCAAATGATGGGCGATGTGACTCACATCAATGCGCTTGAGGAAGGCTTGAGCAAACTGTCGGATGCGGAGCTGCGTGCTAAGACCGATGAGTTCAAAGCACGTACCGCTCAAGGTGAAACTCTTGAAGCGTTGATGCACGAGGTCTTTGCGGTTGTGCGTGAAGCGGCCAAGCGCACGTTGAATATGCGCCATTTCGATGTTCAGTTGATCGGCGGTATGGTTCTGGACCAAGGCAAGATTGCAGAGATGCGTACCGGTGAGGGCAAAACCCTGGTCGGCCTTCACTTCGCAATCGTAGATGAAGTGGATTCGATCCTGATCGACGAAGCGCGCACGCCGCTGATTATCTCTGGACCGGCCGAGGAAAGCACGGATCTCTATCGGAAGATCAACAGCATCATCCCGAAACTCCAAAAGCAGGAGGTCGAGGATGGACCGGGCGACTATTCGCTTGACGAAAAGACTAAACAGGCGTTTTTGACGGAGGTCGGACACGAGCATGTAGAACAACTGCTGTCGCAAGCAGGACTGCTCGAGACTAGTAGCAATCTCTACGATGTCGGCAACATCATGTTGTTACACCATTTGAACGCCGCCCTGCGTGCCCACACGTTGTACCACCGCGAGGTTGAGTACATCGTTAAGGACAATGAGGTCGTTATCATTGATGAATTTACCGGCCGTATGATGGCAGGTAGACGCTGGTCCGAAGGTCTGCACCAGGCGGTGGAAGCAAAGGAGGGTGTGGCCGTCCAGAGCGAGAATCAAACGCTAGCGTCCATCACCTTCCAAAATTACTTCCGCCTACATGGAAAACTGGCGGGCATGACGGGAACTGCGGACACTGAAGCGTTCGAGTTTCAGCAGACCTACGGGCTTGAGGTGGTGGTGATCCCGACCCACATGCTTATGGTGCGAGAGGATCTCGGCGATCTGGTTTATCGCACCGCGGCCGAAAAGCGTGTTGCTATTCTCGAAGACGTAAAGGATTGTCATCAGCGCGGCCAACCGACGCTGGTTGGTACCGCTTCGATTGAGAGCTCCGAACAACTCTCTAACATGTTCAAGCAAGCGCAGATTCCGCACCAAGTGCTGAACGCCAAGCAGCACGAGCGCGAAGCACAGATCGTAGCCCAGGCGGGTCGACCAGGGACGGTTACCATCGCTACCAACATGGCTGGGCGCGGTACGGATATCGTCCTGGGGGGCAATCTCGAGAAGGAACTAGAAGAGATCGGCGACGATGAAGAAGAAAGGAAACGCGTTCGGGAAGACTGGAGCCAACGCCATCAACAGGTGGTGAATGCCGGTGGCTTACAGGTGGTGGGTACCGAAAGGCACGAGTCGCGTCGCATCGATAACCAACTTAGAGGAAGGTCCGGTCGTCAGGGCGACCCCGGTTCTTCGCGTTTTTATTTGGCGTTGGAAGACAATCTCATGCGCATCTTCGGATCTGATCGTGTATCGGGTCTGATGCAGAAACTAGGCATGCAAGAGGGTGAGGCCATCGAGCATCGTTGGGTTACGCGTGCAATTGAGAACGCGCAACGTAAGGTGGAGGCGCGGAACTTCGACATCCGTAAACAGTTACTTGAATACGATGATATCGCCAACGACCAGCGTAAAGTGATCTACCAGCAACGCAATAATCTAATGGAGATCGACGACATATCTGAGAGCATCACCACGATTCGACAAGACGCCGTGGACGAGCTCATCAATCAGAGCATTCCGCCCGATAGCCTGGAAGAACAGTGGAATGTCCCGGCGCTAGAAGAAGATCTGCATCGCGAATTCGATATCAAGCTGCCGATCAGCGAGTGGTTAGCGGAGGACGATAGTCTTGATGAGGAGAAGTTGCGTAAGCAAATTCTGGCGGAGATAGAAAAACCCTATGCGGAGAAGGCCACCGCCTATGGTGACGAGGTCATGAGGTATTTGGAAAAAGTGGTCATGCTCGACGTTCTAGATCGGCAGTGGAAGGATCATCTTGGCGCTATGGATCACCTACGTCAAGGCATTCACTTACGCGGCTACGCCCAGAAGAATCCCAAGCAAGAGTATAAGCGTGAAGCGTTTGAGCTGTTCGCCGAGATGCTTGACAGTATTAAACGCGAGATAGTCGGTTTACTTACCCGTATCAGAATTCAAACAGTTGAAGATGTCGATGCGCTTGAAGCACATGGTCGCCGCCAGCAACCAATGCAATACCGCCACCCTTCTCTCCAAGCTGATGAGGCTGACGGCGGGGATGCAGAAGTAGCGACGGTACAACAACCCATCGTGCGCAAGCACCGTAAGATCGGTCGCAACGAACCTTGCCCTTGTGGTTCAGGCAAGAAGTACAAGCATTGTCATGGGCGACTTGCTTAGTCGCCCCCACCCCAGCCCTCCCCAATAAATGGGGAGGGTGTTTGGTTGTACCTTACGCCGAGCCGAGGCCACTCGCATGCATCCTGCGCTCGCGGCACTCGTACGTCCGGCAACTGCTCCGACAACTGCTCCTGCGTTGTTCTAACTTCCAGCGTCCCTGCTTGGTCGCCTGCGTTGCTCTCGGTTGCTGCTCCTGGCGCAACTCTACCTCCCCCTTCTGACCACCATGGATGGTGGAAATGCAAAGCGATTGTCGGGAACAATCCTTGCCCTGGAGTCGTACCTTCCTACGTCCCTGTAGGTCGCGGGTGCAATGGTGGAAATGCAAAAGGATTGTTGGCCGCTCCTCCGCATCCATGCGTACGCGGCATTAGTGCGTCCATGCACGTCAGGACAATCCTTGCCCTGTCGGTCGCCTTCACATTGCGCTGCCCCGTAGAGGGCCGGGCAGGGGTGAAGCGGATAAGACAAAGGTCCAGTAGGTGAGGCGGTAATTAACATGAAGGTCCGGTGGACCTTCACCCGCCGAACGCCCAAGCCAGGGACGGCTTGGGCCGGTGCCACAGCGAAGCGGGGACTGCGTAGCGCATGGATTGTCCCGCTGAACGGGCTCGCCACGGAGGGCGAGCCCCGGACTTGCCAGCGAGAGCAGGGAAAGCGGAGCGCCGCAAGCCGGACACTGAGACAACACGGCCGAAGGCCGCTCCTGTGGATCATCCACTCGCGGTATTAATACGTCCCTGTATGTCAACCGCGGGGCAAAATGGTTTTGGTGACTTTTGTCGCTCTTGCGCATCCTTCGCTCGCGACACTTGTGCATCCCTGCACATCGGCCACAACAAAAGTACCTCGCGTGCGGGCGACCGACAGGGCAAGGATTGTTCCTACAATCCCTTTGCATTTCCGCCATCCCTGGCGGTCAGATATCGGAAGTTACGACTCCAGGGAAGGAGGAGGTAGAGTTGCGCCGGGAGCAGCAACCGAGAGCAATGCAGGAGCAATTGCCGAGACGAGACCCGGCTTACTACCCTACCCAAACCCTGGCATTACGAAATATCCGCAACCAAGGCCCATCTTCGCCCCACTCATCGGGGTGCCAGGAGTTTGTCACCGTCCGAAACACGCGCTCCGGATGCGGCATCATGATCGTGAAACGGCCGTCGGGCGTGGTTAGGCCAGTAATGCCGTACGGCGACCCATTTGGGTTATAAGGATAGGATTCCGCAACCTCACCGCGGTTGTCGATAAAGCACAATACGACCAACCGATCGACGATCAGACCTTGCGCATCATCAGGATGCACGAATTCCGCTCGACCCTCACCATGGGCAACGGCGATCGGTATCATCGATCCAGCCATACCGGTGAAAAAGATCGACGGGTTATCCGGCGTTTGCACGCGACATACGCGGGCCTCAAACTGCTCCGAATGGTTACGAACAAAACGCGGCCATCGGTCTGCGCCCGGAATCAGCTCACGCAGGTTGGACATCATTTGGCAACCATTACAGACGCCAAGCGCAAACGTGTCTTCGCGTTCGAAGAAACCTGAAAATTCATCACGCACGTGGCTGTTAAAAAGAATGGACTTGGCCCAACCTTCACCAGCGCCAAGCACGTCGCCAAACGAAAAACCGCCACAGGCTACCAATCCCCCAAAGTCTTTGAGCGTGACACGCTTGCTTGCGATATCGCTCATGGTGGTATCTATCGCGGTGAATCCAGCGCGATCGAAAGCGGCCGCCATCTCTACGTGACCGTTAACGCCCTGCTCACGGAGAATGGCGATGCGTGGTCGCGCACTATTGGCAATAAACGGTACCGCAATATCTTCAGATGGATCGAACGAAAACCGTGCGCTTAGGCCCGGATCGGCGCTGTCCAGGATACGATCGTACTCCTCCTTCGCACACTTCGGATTGTCGCGCAATGTTTGCATGTGGAAAGTCGTTTCCGACCATGTCCGCTGAAGGCTGACACGCGTGTCGCGGAATATAAGCCGCTGTTTGTGCGTAAACGTGATTGCGTCATCCCCAGTCAGGGTACCGATGACATGTGCGTGACGCCCGAGGCCCGCCTGTTTCAATGCACCGAAGATACCACGTTGGCGATCGCGCGGGACTTGCAACACGGCACCTAGTTCCTCACTAAACAAGGCGGCGACCGGATCCCGCCCCAATGCGGTCAAATCGATATGTACGCCTGTGTGCCCAGCGAATGCCATTTCGCAGACGGTTGCAAACAAGCCGCCATCAGAACGATCATGATACGCAACTATAAAGCCAAGTTCGTTTAGGGCTTGAATCACGTGAAAGAAGAGTCGCAACACGCGAGGATCGTCCACATCCGGGCATTCTCGTCCCATTTGGTTGTAGACCTGGGCTAGGGCTGAACCCCCCAGTCGATTTTTCTTTTTGGCCAAGTCGATTAAGATCAAGTCGGTCTCTCCCCGATCCGTACGCAATTGTGGCGCTAACGTTTTGCGTACGTCCACGACCGGGCTAAACGCCGACACGATCAGAGATAGTGGTGCCGTGACTTGTTTGGTTTCGCCCTTTTCGTCTTCCCACACCGTTTTCATCGACAACGAGTCTTTGCCGACCGGGATGGAGATACCAAGGGCGGGACACAATTCGGCCGCGACCGCACGCACCGTATCATAGAGCGCGGCGTCCTCGCCGGCGTGGCCGGCGGCCGCCATCCAGTTCGCTGAGAGTTTCACATTTGGCAGCTTTTCGATGCGTGCCGCCGCCAAGTTAGTCAACGCCTCGCCGAGGGCCATACGACCACTCGCGGCCGGGTCAATCAGTGCCAGCGGCGTTCGCTCGCCCAACGCCATGGCCTCACCGCAATAGGTTTGGTAGCCACCTGCGGTCACCGCCACATCCGCCACCGGGACCTGCCAAGGGCCCACCATTTGGTCACGACACACCATCCCCGAAACAGTGCGATCACCAATTGTGATCAGAAAGGTCTTGTTGGCCACGGCTGGCAGACGTAGCACGCGATGGGCCGCTTCATCGAGATCAATACCGCGGGTCTTGAAAGGCGGCAATTTGCGTCGAATCCGTTTTACGTTGCGCACCAACTTTGGTGGCTTGCCGAACAAAACGGATAATGCAAGGTCGATAGGTTTGCTTCGCGTATCACCGTTAGATTTACCGTCACCAGTGGTCTCGAAGTAGCTATCGTTAAGCACTAGGTGTCGCTCAGTTGTCGTTTCACCAATGACAGCGTAGGGGCAACGCTCGCGCTCGCATAATTTGTGAAAGATTTCTAGATCGTCCGCTTTAATCGCCAGCACATAGCGTTCTTGTGCTTCATTGCACCAGATCTCCATCGGTGACATAGCTGGTTGGTCATTGGGCACCGTACGTAAGTCAAACCGGCCCCCACGCCCGGCACCTTCGATCAGCTCGGGCAGCGCATTCGACAGACCACCAGCACCGACATCGTGAATCGACAAGATCGGGTTACCGTCGTCTAGCTGCCAACATTGGTCGATGACCTCTTGGCAGCGGCGCTGTATCTCGGCGTTACCGCGTTGGACCGAGGCAAAATCAAGATCTTCCACACTATGCCCACTAGCAAGACTGGAGGCAGCACCACCACCAAGGCCGATTAACATCGCGGGCCCGCCAATGACTATCAAATTCGCGCCGGCGCAGATGGGCGCTTTCGTTACGTGCCGCACACATATGTTGCCAAGCCCCCCCGCCAACATGATGGGTTTATGATAACCACGGAGTTCGCCATCGATGCGTTGATTGAATGTGCGAAAGTATCCGCCAATATTCGGGCGACCGAATTCGTTATTGAAAGCGGCACCGCCCACTGGCCCTGCGAGCATAATATCGAGCGCAGTTGCGATTCGATCCGGTTTGCCAAAATCCGTTTCCCATGGTTGTTTGGCCCCTGGGATAAGCAGATTAGAAACGGAAAAACCTGTAATGCCTGCCTTTGGCTTCGCCCCACGCCCGGTTGCCCCTTCGTCACGAATTTCACCGCCCGAACCGGTCGCCGCACCAGGATAAGGCGAGATCGCGGTTGGATGGTTGTGGGTCTCCACTTTCATCACAATAGCAGTGTCATCCTCATGATATCCGTATTGCTGGCTAGTGGGGTCAGGAAAAAAACGACTGATACGAAAACCTTCAATGACCGCTGCATTGTCGGTGTACGCGACCAGCGTGCCGCGCGGGCTACGCGCATGGGACTGCTTGATCATGGCGAACAGTGAAGGACCAGGCCGACGACCGTTGATCAACCAATCGGCGTTAAAGATTTTATGTCGGCAGTGTTCCGAGTTGGCCTGGGCAAACATCATGAGCTCTACATCCGTCGGATTGCGTGCCAGCCGCGTAAAGCTCTCCATCAAGTAGTCTATTTCGTCGGCAGACAACGCGAGGCCAAGGTCGGTGTTCGCCGTCTCGAGGGCCGATACGCCGTCGGTCAAAACGTCGATTACCCTAAGGGGTGTAGGTACGGCATCACCAAATAATTCGTTAACCTCATCAAACCCCGCCAACACACTTTCCGTCATACGATCATGAATCAAAGGTAGTACACGTTGACGCTCCTCGGACGTCAACGCCGCCTGTCCTTTCTTTTCGAAATACCAGGCAATACCACGTTCTATTCGTACGACGGAACCCAGACCACAGTGACCGGCGATATCTGTCGCTTTACTAGCCCACGGAGAAATCGTCCCCAGTCGGGGAACGACCAATATCAAGTCACCTCGAGACACACTCGTGGGATGCCGCGGACCGTAGGTCAATAGTTGCTCCAATACAGACGTCTGCTCTGCGCTGAGGGGACTGGTCGACGCAGCAAAATGCCAGTACTCGGCGCAAGCCTGCTTTAGATTGGGAATTGCACCGGCAAACTCGCGCAAGCGCTTTTCAAGGCGAAACCCCGACAGCGCCGGCGCACTCCGCAAACGCAGAATATGGAGGGCCTCCTGGTTGTCTCGAGGCTGGGCGGACGACTCAGGAGCTTTCATAAACTCGATAGCCTCTAGAATACGCGTGATAGGTTATGCCACGGCAAACCACATTCCTGATCGGCGACGTGGATCCAGCGAGATGTACAGCCAAGCACTTGACTTAGTGCTGCGCGCGCTAATGCAGGCGTGTTGTTCGTATCACTGAGATGCGCTGCCACCAGATGTTGTAGTTTTGTATGATCAAGTGCATCGAGTATCTTGGCTGCCGCCACATTATCGAGATGGCCCTGTTCACCTCCTATACGCGCCTTTAATGATTGTGGATAGGGCCCGCCCCACAACATACTGCGATCGTGATTACACTCGAGTATTAGTCCATGGCAACCGCTCAGGGTAGCTTCGATATGCGGCGTACTACGGCCAGTATCCGTCAATATCCCGAGACGTAGGTCGCCATTAGAAAATACGAACTGATTAGGTTCGAGTGCGTCGTGCGGGACGGGAAATGGTGTAACCAAGATTTCGTCAATGGCAAAAGTTTGATGCCGATCGAACAGCCTGGTCACCGGTAGCGGCCCAACCCGAGCTTCAATCATGTGGAACGTACCGGCGGTCATCCACACGGGTAGGTTGAAACGGCGCGCCAACCAACCAACACCTTTCGCATGGTCACCATGCTCATGGGTCAGGACGATGGCCGTCAGGTCCTCAGCCACTTTGCCCAACCGCCGCAGCCGCGCCATAGTCTCTTTGAGCGAAAACCCACAGTCGACCATGATGCAGGTCGCGCCGCACTCGACGAGAGTAGCATTTCCCCGACTACCACTGCCGAGAGACGCAAATCGCATAGCAGGTCGCTTTGCGGTCAGCCGCTACCTACCTTTTCACTTTAGTTGCTCATAAAGCAGGCTAAGGATTTGTTCACTGGTCTTAGGTGCGCTGGGAGCCCCATTTTGATCAAACACTTCGATTGCCGTACCGTTTTCGACTGGCTTTAGTGCTACTTGATACTCTTGTTCGGTCTCCTCTTGTTTTTTCTTCTTTCGTTTTTTCTTCTTCTTCCTGTCTTCTTGTGGGTCTGCATAGCGTATATAGTACGTCCACCTCGAGCGGTCGCGATCTTCAACCGTAAATCCGATACGGTCTAACGACAAACCGACCCGCCGCCATGCGCGTTCTTGGCTGTCGAATAAATTCAGGGCTGGAAATCCCGATTCATTACGTCCCATAGTCGCTTGCGCTGGCCGTGGCTCAGTTGATAAAACTGCAACAGCCTGCGGTGCTGTCACGCCAATGTGCAACATGAGTAGGCGCAGCATTTCAGCTTCGAGCTCAGGGTCCGACGGGCGCGGCTTCCATCCGAATACCTCCTCATCCTTACGCGAGAGAGACGCACCAGAAGCCAACACCACCTGTTCCATACCCCGATGACTCAAGTAAACTTCCGTCGTCCCCGGCACCTCGCCGCGTTCGAGTCGAATACGATACTTGTCCATACGATCGGCGCCACCGACGACGCTAGCGAGCTTGGCGAGAAATTTCTGGATCCCGGTGCCCAAATTCGCTCTGTTCTCCGCCCAGTCACTCTCGAGGATCCCGACCTCAGGGCGCTTTTGCGCCACCGTCAAGCCAACACTGTCCATAAAATCGTGCATTTGCGGCCACAGCTTCTCGGCTTCGACTTTGACGACTAACCACCTGTGTGTGCCCGCGCGTTCGAGTCTCACGTTATCGAAGGTCGGAAGCAGGTCCGGGAACTCCCCTTTGCTGCGTTGTTGTTGTACCTCGAACTCTGAATAGGTTGCCTTCCCGGACTGGACACTGGAACTTTGCGGTAACGTGCTCAAACCCGGGGGAATCTCCAGCGACGGCAACGTTCGCGCAGCGTCGTAATCGATCTTCTTGCGACCTTTGCTGCTACATCCGCTAGCAAGAGCAATCACCAATAGGCCGATCACTAAGCCGACAGTGCCGGTGTTTCTCATTGTATGAGGGTCACGGAAAATCAAACGTATTGGCTAGATGATCCCGGCATCGCCTAAAGCAGCGCGCACGGTTTCGTGGTGTTCGCTGGCAAGCGGCGTCAATGGTAGCCGGATGCCGCCTTCGATCATCCCCATTTCCTTCAAAGCCCATTTGACGGGAATCGGGTTGGACTCTGCGAATAACCCCTTGTGTACGCTCATCAACCGATCGTTGATGGCACGCGCACCAGCTTCGTCGCCCTTGAGCGCAGCCTTACACATGTCGCTCATCTGGCGTGGCGCTACGTTGGCCGTCACCGATATGACGCCCCGTCCACCCGCTAGTATCAGGTCCAACGCCGTCGCATCGTCGCCCGAATATACTTCCATTGAGTCCCCGCAAGCTTGCGTAATCTTGGGAACACGCGAAATGTCAGCGCTCGCTTCCTTAACGCCCACTATATTGGCAATAGCGGCGAGCCGGATGATGGTATCCGGTAACATATCGCAAGCCGTGCGGCCCGGTACGTTATATAAGATCTGCGGGATAGCTACGGATTCGGCGACGGCTTTATAGTGTTGGTAAAGGCCCTCTTGTGTCGGCTTATTATAGTAAGGTGTCACCAGCAGGCAGGCGTCGGCACGGGCTTCGTGTGCAAACCGTGTCAGCTCGATAGCCTCAGAGGTAGAGTTGGCACCGGTGCCCGCGATCACTGGGATTCGGCCACCGACGTGCTCCACGCAATGCCGGATAATCTCACAGTGCTCATCCACAGACACGGTGGCTGATTCGCCGGTCGTCCCTACCGCAATGATGCCATCTGTACCGTTCTCGATATGAAAATCGATTAGACGATGCAGGGCAGATACATCCAACGAGCCGTCGTCCCGCATTGGCGTAACCAGTGCGACCATACTACCTTTGAACATAGCGCGCGTGGCCTCGATGATAACACTAATGTTCAGATAGTACTTTCCTGTCCACATGTTGACAAGTAAACACGCTCAAACCGCGGTTTTTCGGTCCGCCACCGGCGTTGCGGGGAGGTGCGTGCTCACCCAACGGCAAGGGGTACAATACACATCAGCCCCATCATGCCGATATTCGAAACCAATGATTAAATCCCTACAACGACTGTTATGCGGATTGATTCTTTTCGCGACTCTGCCGGGTTATGCGGCGGTCTGCGACGAGATGAAGACCGAGGGATCGATTCCATCTATTACGCTAAAGGAAATTGCAGGCGGCCTAAGGAAGCCCGTCCAGCTGACACATGCTGGTGACGGGGGCCATCGATTGTTTGTGGTTGAGCAACAAGGGACTATCCGTATCATAAAAAATGGGGTCTTGGATCCAACCCCGTTTCTGGATATTCGTGACCGCGTAAGTAGTGGTGGTGAAAAGGGCCTGCTCAGCGTCGCGTTTCACCCAAGGTATAAGAACAACGGTTTGTTCTATGTTAACTACACCACTCGACAGAATGGCCTACAAACCATAATCGCCGAATTCAAGCGCACTAGCGTCGATCGCGCTAATCCAACGAGGGAGAGAGTTCTGCTAAAGGTCCGCCAGCCTTGGGGCAACCACAATGGCGGCCAACTTGCCTTTGGTCCAGACGGATACCTATACGTCGGTATGGGCGATGGTGGTGCGGCTAACGACCCCCATGATAACGGACAGCGGTTGACAACATTGTTGGGCGCGATGCTACGCATCGATGTAGACAAAAAAGCGTCCAGTCGATCGTACGGCATTCCCTCGGACAATCCGTTTGTGGGACAAGCAAACGCCCGCGACGAGATTTGGGCCTACGGGTTACGAAATCCATGGCGGTTTTCCTTCGACGCGGCAAATGGAGTTTTGTATCTTGCCGATGTCGGCCAGAATCGATTCGAGGAAATCGACATCATCGAGAAAGGCCATAACTATGGCTGGAATATTATGGAGGGAAACATTTGCACCCCCGATG
>LXTK01000270.1 GCA_001643475.1 Proteobacteria bacterium SPGG2
GTTGGTGATATCGGGCACGAGATAATCCCCTCGATCAATGCTCAACCCGATGCGAGAACCTCGGGGGTGCCAATTATTAATTTCGAGGTCGCCTACACCTGGGGGCCCAAACGAACTCAAGTATTTTTCGGTAACCTGCTAGAGGATTTCTTGCGCTTTGATTTTGCCACCCAGCTCGGCGTGAGGCATCAATTTCGTAATAAGACCATCCTGGCTGCCGCCTTCCTTTTCAGCAGCGTTCCTACGGAAGTATGGGACGATCCCTACGTGGCGAATACGCCGCGGCGAGAAACCGACCGTACCTCTAACGGCGGCCGGCTTACGCTGAGCCGCATTGGCGGTTCAGGGTTTCAACTTCAATATTCTCAACGGGAAGATAAGCTTGATCTCGAACTCAGTGGCCGCACACAATTGGGACTGCCGCCACCGCGAGCGGCGCTATTGGACCGTAACGGGGACCAAAGGCGCCTGGAAGCATCGTATTTCTTCCCGATTGGCGAGAGGAACAGGCTCGTGCCGGCGCTGTGGTTCACGGACTTCGATCTAGACGGAAAAGCAATGGCTAACGACCTTGTCGAATTTCAGATTTCACATCTTTATTTCGGTGAACGTTTCAATTTCGTTACCAACTTCTCGGTCGGCACAGCAGACTTCGATGCGGTCAACCCCATCTATGGCATAAAACGAGACGATGACCGTGTGGGTCTCAGCTTTGCCGTGTTTGATAAGAAGCTCTTTGGCGCGAATGCGAAGTGGTTCGGTGTGTTAACCATCGCCGGCTTTAAAGACGATTCCAACATCGACTTCTATGACACTGAAATCGGTTTTTTGAGCCTGAGTGCCTTCCGCCGATTCTGAGCCGACAGCGTACTTGCACGTTCTCAGAGGGCTAAGGAGGGCCCGCGCACAGTTAGCATTGATCCAAATCAATGCAACCGGCCGCCTGATCCGCTAGATTTGCCAGTCGACACGGTGCCGCTTGAGTCATTCAGCATTGTCGAGTCTGCTGCTCCAGCCGTACAGTTTCCGAAATTCGTGAATTACGATTTCGTGACGATGACAATGCTTGGTTACGGTGACATTACGCCGCTTAAGCCCGCGGCAGGTACCCTGGCCTACCTTCGATCGTGATACACGCTCAGCGCGCAAGTTGCGCCCCGAACTGTTCGTACGCGTGCTCGGCACAGGCAACGCCCGCCTCAGCGTAGAGGTTGTAGGCGGCTTTCACGCCTAGATTTTCGAGCTGTTCGACTTCATCGGGATAGCGCGCCACCGCGGTAATGGTCCCCGTGTAGCCATAAGCGAGTAGTTCCTCCACCGTTAACACAGGTGAAGGGAATAATAGTCTTATTGTTTTGCAACGATCGCGCTTTGTGACCCGACCGGAGAACGGCTAGCTAATGTCGCTTAACGCGACCTTCAAGGCATCTCATCAGCAGTAGGGGCAGGGTTGGGGAAGACGCGATGCGTGCCTTGCGATCCATAGATTGTGTAGCCGCCTTTGCCATCGTCGATCACAAGCGAGCTCGAGCCGTCCCGATGGTAGACGCGGTTGCCTTGCGACTTGCCGAGATAGCGGCTGA
>LXTK01000271.1 GCA_001643475.1 Proteobacteria bacterium SPGG2
ATAATGAACGCGCTCTTGCGAATAGACGTAGCTGTGATCAAGCGCATCTTTCCGCTCCTGATGAAAACGTGCACGACGTCGATTTTCACGTCGCCACCATCATAACAACTTTGTAGACACCAAGCTAGCACCCGCGAATAATGGAAACACTATGTTCAGAAACCCAGTGCTGATCACCGCGTTAATCTTGACCAGTAAGGAGATAGCGCGGATCTGCATTGATTGCCACAAGGGGATAGCCCACAATTTACCTGACTTGGGCACGTAACAGCGTCATCTGTTGTGCAAACGCACAGCTTAGCTGTTCACCCACCATGACCGTGGGCATCGAGGATGTGGGAGATATTATTGCTGACCTTGAACAAGCCTTCGAAAGGGCCTAGTTAGCTGTAGGCAAGCCTTCAGGATAGCCCGTTGCGATTACCCGGAATCGGCAAGCGCTTCGCGCTTCCTTAGATCGAGCAGGTTATTCGGATCGAGTGCTCACGCACTCCAACCTCGGCACCCTGGGCTACAATTACTGCCGCACAACTTGTCACGAATAATTTCCATTGCCAGAATTACCTCCATGAGAAGATCAGTACGACTTCCACTTCGGGCACACGATGGAACTCCTGACCAACATCGTGTCGGCTGGCTGGAGCTCTATTTTGATCTGGTCTTTGTCGTCGCTATCATCCAGTTAGGAAACGTGCTGGCCGAGGATGTCTCGTGGCAGGGAGTCGCTAAGTTCGCCGTCGTGTTCGTTTTGCTGTCGTGGGCGTGGCTAGGTACGACCGTTTACTTCGGTCGATTCATCGCCGACGATGTCTGGCACCGAATCCTTACCTTCGCCCAGATGCTCGCCGTGGCCAACATGGCCGTTTTGGTAGACGGTGCTTTCGACATGCACGTGCGCGGGTTCCTGCTGTCGTTCGTCGCGAATCAGGTCATCTTGGGAGTAATGTATCTGCGCGCGTATCGGTACGTGAAGGACGGGCGATCGGCTATTGCGCGCACTGCGGCGATCATCGGCCTGAGTGCGGCTGTTTTCTTCGTTTCGGCATTCGTACCTCCATCAGCGCGTTTCGTGTTGTGGCTGGTCGGGTTACTGGTTACGTTCATTCCACCGATTTTTAAGGATTACATGGGTCTGCGTGAGCGGCTCGCGGTAGCGCCGGAGTACGTGACCGAACGTCTTGGGCTGTTTACGATAATTGTGTTGGGTGAATCGTTCATAAAGACCGTTGGCTCGCTCTCGGGTCAGCCTTTGCCGTTCCCGAGCGCCGAAGTCTTTGGTGGGCTATGCTTTGTAGTCGCCGCATCCCTATGGTGGACCTATTTCGATGACGTGGCCAGGGCTCGCGTCAAGCCAGGATTGATTAACCTACAAGTCTTTTTCTGCGCCCATGTGCCGCTGGCCATGGGTATCACGGCCTTTGGCGTCAGCACCAAAAAACTCGTGCTGTTAGAACTGGGCGACACAGTCCCTGTTCCGTATCTCTGGCTTGCCACTTTGTCGGTCGGCATGGCCATGCTTGCCGTAGCCGTAATTGACACTGTTACTCAAACCGATCACGAGTCCACACGAGGTCACGTCAGAATCTGGCCTCGAGTAGTCTCAGCGATTGTGCTGGCGAGCATCGCTGGATTCGGAGGCGGTTTACGGGCGGAGATCAGCCTGACGCTGGTCGCCGCGGTTTGCGTCACCCAGATTTTTATCGAGTCCCTCCAAGCCCCACGGGCATAGATAGCGCTGCGCGCGACTAGTAACCCAAGGCAGCACCATCGCCGCGCGGATCGGCGCCCCCTTCAAGGAAGCCGCTCGCGCTGTCGATGCGTATTACCTGCGCATGACCCATATTGTCGTTCCAGTCGGTAAGCGGCTTCACCGGTTGCCCGCGCCTTCGGAGCTCGCGCATGACTTCGTCGCCAATCCGACCTTCGAGGGACAGGTCTCGTGATTGGGTTCCCCAAGTACGGCCCATGAGCCAACGCGGGGCTTCGATCGCCTGCTGGACGTCGTACCCGAAATCCACAATTCGTGTCGCGAGTGCAGCCTGGGTTTGCGGTTGCCCCTCACCCCCCATAGCGCCGTAGACGAGGTAGGGTTGTCCGTCCCGAAGGAGCATCGCCGGGATGAGCGTGTGGAAGGTCCGCTTGCCCGGCTCGAGTCGATTCGGGTGGTCGTCGTCGAGCGAGAAAAAGGAACCCCGGTTTTGCAGTATGATGCCCGTATCGCCGCCCACCACGGCGCTGCCGAAGTCGTGGAAGATGGACTGGATGATCGACACGGCCAGACCGTCATTGTCGACCGCGCAGAAGTAACACGTGTCGCCT
>LXTK01000220.1 GCA_001643475.1 Proteobacteria bacterium SPGG2
GCATACCCGATACCCAGTTAGTGCGTTTTATTTAAAGCTCTTGACCCCACGCCACCGAGTAGAAGCGCCTAGTCGGGGCCTCCGCAGGACATCTTGGTGGCCTGTCCTTATCTCGCCGGGACCAAACGCGGTCTGCGCTGCGGTTACTCCTATAGAACGATCGGAGAAGCCTCCTGCACCAGCGATGACACAGCCAAGCCGAGGAACAAGGCAAGGGCCAGAGCCCATGCACCCAAAACGTCTCTCGCGCTTACGCTACGTACATAGCGTTCATACGCATCCGTGGTCTCACGATTTTCTCTGTTTACGGTCACTCGGGTCATAGCTCTACCCTCGCCGGGGAATCCGATTGCTGGTCATGGTAGAAAGACTACTTGGTCTACGCTACGTAGGACTGCGATGCACAAATTGTGAAAAATTCACGCTTCGGTGGTCCGATCGCATTCCTATATATTCACTATGCGACATGACCGAGGCTCACTCTAGGGAAGTTTTTCACAACCGATTTGTGAAATATTCACGGGGGAAACAGCAGCATCGGATCGCCTTACCGGTTTGGCGTTTTGAACGCCACGGGATCTCCTGAGATGATAAGGCTGTTGGTAGGGGGATACGCGACTACGGTTACACCTGGGGGCAGTATCGGCGCAAGGGTGGCCGCAAGCTCTTCCGCGTTCGCGTACTTAAGCCGTATCACCACGATACTGGACGCCAGCYCGCGCTTGGCGTCCTCGGCCAACACCATATCTTTTTGCTCTTGCCCGAGCACGAGAGAAGCCATCCCGGAGAACATCCAAAGAATGACAATGGATACAAAGAGCCGACACATGAGAGTTTTAAACGGAGATGACCGACTGGTGGTGCTGAACCGGGTCGCCTTGTCAGTAGTGGATTCGGTGCAGGGCAAACATGCAACGCACATATTCGGCTACAAAGGCAAACCGATAACCCGGATGCTCAAGGAAAAGGGCCAGTTTGACACAGGTTCGGGTACACGACCTCAAGCATACTTTTGGCCGCCGGTTAGGAGCTGCCGGCGTGAGTTTTGAGGATCGACAGGATCTGTTAGGCCATCGATCGGGGAGAATCACTACGCATTACTCGGCTGCTGAATTATCGCGTCTTATTGAGGCAGCCAATCGCGTGTGCGAGAGCACCCGTGGAAAGCCCGACCTCGTGGTGTTGCGTAGGCCTAGCGTTTCTTAGGTCCGGCAAAATTTACCCAAGGAGTTTTAGTGAAAGGACTCGATGTAGTGCAAGTTATTGTTTTTAAGGGTGGCCAGGGGCGGAATCGAACCACCGACACGCGGATTTTCAGTCCGCTGCTCTACCGACTGAGCTACCTGGCCATAACAAAAAGATGTACATGCCCTCCATGGCGTGACTGTGTGTCATTACTCACACCGGCCCGGTCATCCATGCCCGAGCGTTCGACCGGAAAATCCATACGCTACGCAGTCCCGGCTTCGCTACGGCACCGGCCCAAGCCCTCCGTGGCTTAGGCGTTCGGCGGGACAAAGGTCCGCTGGACCTTTGCCTTCTACCGCCTCACCCACTGGACTTTTCTATTTCGGTCTTACCCGACCGAGCTACCTGGCCATAACGGCAAAGCGCGCATTATAGGTAACCGGCTCGGGGCTGAAAAGCGACCCCACGTTTCAGGACTTTCTTGGCGGCGGCACAAACCCGGCCGGCAGTTTCGAGCCCGGGCCGAAGAAATAGTTTTCCATCTCGCCCTCGATAAACTTGCGCGCCTCCGGGTCCAGTGGATTTAGCCTGTTTTCATTGATGAGCATGGTCTGATGGTCCATCCACATCTGCCACGCCTCTTTCGACACGTTCTCCCAGATGCGTTTACCGAGATCGCCCGGGTACGGCGGGTAATCAAGCCCTTCCGCTTCTTTGTCCAGCTTGACGCATTTAACGGTTCGGCTCATAGGTTTCTCTCAACTTCCCCAGCAAGTGTTTGACCGGCACAGGTAGTCCGCGCTCGTCGGGTTTGTCTGGGTTATACCAAATCACATCGGGGTTCTCCATGGCCTGACCACTTGCGCCCAAAACATGTGCGTCGACGGGTGTAATATCCAAATGAAAATGCGTGAAGGAATGGCGCAGCGGCTGCCAGCGATCGTCGAGCCTTACCGACAGACCCAGGGTATAGCGACACCAGGCCGGCACGTCATCGTCGTTACATTCCGGGAACGTCCAAAGACCGCCCCATACCCCGGCCGGTGGGCGTTGCTGCAATAACACCCGGCCGCGTTGGTCGCGGATCATCACCATAGTGACTGCCTTCATGGGCAACGATCGTCGCGGGGCTGGGCTTGGATAGTCCTGTGGATTACCCTGGGCAAACGCCTTGCACGATTTTCTTACTGGACAACGCTCGCAATAGGGCCGCACGCGCCGGCACACGGTAGCACCGAGATCCATGATCGCCTGCGTGTAATCGGCTAGCCGCTTGTTGGGTGTATGCGCGTCAGCCAATGACCACAACTGATTTTCGACTGCGCGTTTACCGGGCCAACCGTCGAGGGCGTGATAGCGCGTGAGCACGCGCTTGACATTGCCGTCCAAAATGACTTGGCGTTGATCAAACGCGAGGGCAGCTATGGCCGCAGCCGTCGATCTACCGATGCCCGGCAGTGCTTGTAACGTTTGAAAATCTTGTGGCAACTGACCATCGTATTTTTCGACCATGATTTTGGCGGCCCGATGTAAATTACGCGCACGTGCGTAATACCCCAGACCCGTCCACAGGTGTAACACCGAGTCCAAGTCGGCTCTAGCAAGCGCGATGATATCGGGGAAGCGTTTTGTGAAACGGTGGAAATACGGGATCACAGTATTGACCTGGGTCTGCTGTAGCATGATCTCCGAGACCCAGGTGTGGTAGGGATTACCGGCCAGGCGCCAAGGCAGGTCGGGGCGACCGTGCCGGTCGTACCAGCGCAGTAATCGCCGACTGAACCGTGACCGACTCATGGTGCGGCTAGCGCCTCCGCCTTTTCGGCTGCCCACAGCAGTGACCGGCGCAGCTTGTTTTTGAGCAGCCACGGACCGATTAACGGCATCGAATTAAACCCAGGCACAAGCTCGGCCCGGTACTGCAAGCGGGTATTTTGCTCATCACCGGCCAGATGCCAATGTTCCCAGCCGGATTCGAAATACTTACCGTCCGGGACGATGCGGGTGAAGATATCGCTACCTTGCCGTCGAGTGACGTCTTTAACTTGCAAGATCTTTCGGCAGATAAACAATACACAGGAGCGAAACGTGAGCCTTATACGTTGCCGTCCATCTGCGAAGGTTGTCACCAGCTGGGTTTTTTCGAGGGTCCTAAAGAATAGTGGCCACTTGCGGTAGCTACTGATGATCTCGTAGGTCTTTGCCGGGTCGGCAGCGATCAGTACGTCGAAGGCAATATGATAACGACCTCGATCGTGCGTGACATCGAGACTGTGAATGGTAACGGCAGCCGCTGGGGTGACACTGACCAGACTGGCCATCAACGCCATACACATTTTCCACCATGCAAACGCGCGCATGGGATAAGGACTAGTCGAGTCCGAGTTTCTGTCTGAGCTTCTCTTTTAGCTCATCCTTCTTCTTTTTCTTCTTTGCCTCGAGCTTGGCCCTTGCTTCCTCCTTTGCTTTTGCTTTCTTTGTCTCTAGTTTCTTTTTCGCTTGTGCTTTTAGCACTTCATTCCAGGCAACCTTGTACTGCGGTTGGGTAAACGTGCCACCGATGTCGATGGGTACCGTGCTACCTTTTCGCGACGCATCTTCAGCCAATGTGACATACAAACGATAATCGATCTTTTCGTTCGTGAGATTAGCAGTACCCTTGCCGGTGGCGCGCATATTGGCACCCTGCAGGCGCAAATCATCATTGCGCGCCACCCCATTGGTGATGTTGAAAGTCGCATTAAAACTTGAAAACAGACTCTCATCCGTGGCCTTCGGTGTAACGTCTACCGGTTTGCCCCTGAGCTTGTCGTACTTGGCCTTGGCATCGTTGATCGATTGCTGCAGGTTGATGCCCTTGATCTTGCCATCGCGGACCGAGACCACGGCTTTACCGGTCAGGGTTTTTATTACCGCGTCGGTGCTGGCACCGCGCGCGGTCACATTTATACTGAGGTCACCGGTACCGCTGAAGTTTTCATAAATCTGCGCGTCTTTGAGAAACGGCTCCAGATTGATACCAATAAGTTTTTCGTTGATAGTGAACTTCGGCGTTTTCTGCCGGGCATCAACCTTGGTTTGGCCACTATAACCTCCGCCGTAGAGTTTCGCCTGGCTTGGTCCCACCGTGACAAGACCGCCGTTGGCCGAGAGTTTCATAGAAACGTTAGAAGAACGCAGCCCGAACGCTTTTAGCTTGTTAACCCGCAACTGTCCCTTGAGGTTTAGGCCACGCAATGTATCCAACGGTAGGGCCGCCACTGCGTCTTGTTCGCCAGTGGCATCCTCGGCCGCAGCCAGATAGCGGTCGAGATCGATTTGATCAATCGTAAGATCAAAGGTGTAGCTTGGTTTTGAGAAATTGCGGATTGCGAGCGAGCCTCGCAACACACTTTCATCGAGCTTGGCGTCGAGTTTCTTTAGCGCTAGGTGATTGGTCGACGCGCTGAACTCCGAGCTTAACCCGAGTTTGCTGAGCGCACTTTTGTCTGTCGTTTCGTAGGTGACGCCGAAACTTTCCATGAGCGCGCGCAAATCAAGCGCGGAGATCTTAACGCGACCACTGGCTTGGGGTGCTTTGTCGAGCTGGGTGACCTTGATGTCAGCCGTCATCGCCAACGCACCGGCCTTCAGAGAGAAGCCGCTAAGTTGTAGTGTCTGCCGACCCAAATCGACACTAAAGTCCGTCTTGAGGGCGACATCGGCGAGCAGGTCTTCCGATCCCGGCGCCACCTCAATCGCTAGCTTCTTCATGAGAGGGCGCGCGTCAAACGAACCGATATCCAGACTCCCTCGCAGTACCGGCGCATCGATCATTTTACGGCCCGTTACTTGACCGGTGAGTTGCATTGTATCTAGCGACAGCGCGAGCTTCGGTATATCCAACGCCTGATTTGCGAGATCCAGACTCGCGCGCATGTTCAATTCAATCGGGATCTGTTTGGGCGGTTCTCCGGTTTCGAGGTCGAAACTCGCACGCAGGTCAACCGGTTCACCGGACACGATCTTGCCGGACGTAAGCCGCAGCTTATGCAGGGCATACCGGCGGCGTTCTTTGTCGTCACGCCAACTGATCTCGCCATCGCGGATATTGATACCACCGACCGTCACTGCCGTGATGCCGGGGCCTGATAATCCGCCCGATTCGGTTGACGCACCGGACGCCATGAGGTCATCCCAGTTGGTCTTGCCGGTACGGTCCGTTACTAGGTTAAGACGCAGGCCATCCATGTGTATTGTGTCCACTACTACCTCCCGGCTTAGTAGCGGCAACACTTTAATTTTCACCCCAGCCGATCGCACTTGCGCGAAGGGTTCCTGGCCGAACCCGGGGGCATTGGCGAACGAAACCTGTTCCATCTCCACCCCCAGCCAGGGAAACACAGACAGACTGATGTCACCTTCCACCTTTAATTCGCGGCCAGTATGTTCTTTAACGGCCTGTACGAGTTCGTCTTTATAATCGTTGGGGTCAATCAGTATCGTCTTTTCTGCTAACCG
>LXTK01000037.1 GCA_001643475.1 Proteobacteria bacterium SPGG2
CACCATGACACGTGGTTCTCTGAGCGTTCAGTAACCCAAAGTGACGCGATGAAGGACGCTATCGAGCGCTTGCGCGCTTCCGGACATGTCTACGACAAGGACGCGGCACTGTGGTTTCGCTCGACAGATTACCAAGACGAGAAGGATCGTGTACTTATAAAGAACGATGGCCAGCACACATATTTTGCTTCCGACTTCGCGTATCACTTGAACAAACTAGGACGTGGCTTTGACCGGCTAATCGACATCTGGGGCGCGGACCACCACGGTCACGTGCCGCGCATGAAGGCAGCGTTCAGTGCCATCGGTGAGGATCCAGCGAAACTCGATGTCCTGCTTGTGCAGTTCGCAGTGCTTTACCGCGGCGGCAAAAAGCTGCAAATGTCTACGCGCAGTGGCGAATTTGTGACATTGCGTGAACTGTGCAATGAAATAGGGAAAGACGCAGCACGCTTCTTTTATGTCATGCGCAAATGCGAGCAGCATATGGATTTCGATCTGGATTTAGCAAAATCGCAAACAGCTGAGAATCCCGTCTACTACATACAATACGCGCACGCCCGAATTTGTAGCGTATTCCGCCAGATGCAAGAGAAGAAACTCACACACAACCGCGATAACGGCAACGCCCACTTGAATCTGCTCACCGAATCACACGAGCAGGACCTGCTTGTGGCGCTTTCACACTACCCTGAGGCGGTAGAATCGGCGGCCACTGCACTCGAACCGCACCAGATAGCACACTACTTACGTAGACTCGCTAACGGGTTTCACACTTACTACAACGCTCATACCTTTCTTGTCGATTCAGCACACCTGCGCGACGCGCGCTTGAACCTCATCGCCGCCACTCGTCAGGTGATCAGTAATGGATTGATGTTAATAGGTGTGTCAGCACCAGAAAAGATGTAGGTTGGAGATATGGTAGTAAGGCGGAAACGCACTAAGCGGCCACGAGGCAAAGGTAAGAAGCTCCCCAATTGGGGCTTGCTGGCTTTGGGTTTAGCTATTGGCGTCGTATTTACAATCCTGATCCAGATTTTTGTTGATCGCGTGGCAACACCCGGTAGCGGTCTTGGCACTCTCGTGAGTCGTATGGACAAGCCCGAACAAATATCTGCACAGAAAAAATCTTCATCTCAAACCAAAAACGAACCTTCTAAGCCAAAGTTCGACTTCTATACAATCTTGCCGGCAGTGGAAACCGTGCTTCCACGAGCACAATCGACGAAAGAAAAGAAAGACGCCAAGCCCACCGTTCCCGAAAGGAACGTCAGTTATGTTTTACAAGCTGCCTCGTTTGTGAAGTTCGAAGATGCTGACCGCCTGAAGGCGGAACTTACATTGAATGGGCTCTCAACCCATATCCAAAAAGTCATCATAGAGGGTCGCGGTGAGTATCATCGTGTACGTTTGGGGCCTTTCAGTAACCTTGACGAGCTCGATGCAGCTCACCAACGCCTGCGCAAACTAGGTATCCAGGCGCTACGTCTGAAGGTTAAGGGACGAGGCTAACACCAGCGAACCCTCACCGCTGACCTTGCTCTAGCATCCACTGCTTCTGACGAAACAATGCCGAGATGTCTTCGTCTCCAAAGCCCGCGTCCATTAGACGATTGTAGTGGATCAATGTCATCTCGACGATGGGTAGTTGTGCAGCCAGCGTCTCCGCCATGCGTTTGCAAATGGTGAGATCTTTATGGTGTAACGCGATCTTGAATCCAGGTGTGAATTCCTGTTTCAGCATGCTTGGCCCGCGATTGCTTAGGAACCAGTTCCCGGCCGCACCCGAAGCTAAGGCTTCGATCACTTTATCCATGGGCAGCCCCATAGCCTGACCAAACGCCAACGACTCAGTCACTCCCTGTAGAATGCCGGCTGCCATAACTTGATTTACCGCCTTCGCGCCTTGGCCATTGCCGACCTGGCCCAAATGCGTAATTCGTCCCGCAACCACTTCTAGTACTGGCCGCACGCGTGCCAGCACCGCCTCGTCGCCACCCACCATCATCGTTAGCGTACCCTGGCGGGCGCCTTCCACACCGCCCGACAGCGGAGCGTCGAGAAACGCCACACCAACCTTGGCCAGTCGTTTGGCAACCTGTCGCGCTGTTTCGATGCTCACGGTGGACGTATCGACAACCACCTTTCCCTCGGCAAGCCCGGGCAGCACCCTCTCGATAACCTCGAGTAGATCCTCGTCACGCGACACGCTAATAAAAATCAATTCACATTCACGGGCAAGCGTGATCGGATCTTTGGCAAGCGCAATGCCGTTAGCTTTTGCGAATTGCGAAACCCGCTCGAAGGTGCGGTTCCACGCCAGTTTGAGTTTTCCCGCCTTATGCAGGTTGAGTGCCATCGGCGCCCCCATGGCCCCGAGCCCAATGAATCCAGTTTTCATCGCCAACTCCTAGTGAGCATGTTGATCGTTTTCTTTTCCGTTGAAGCAGTTAGTTGAGCGCCCCTCGTTGCCCTCGGCGCTGCCGAGCGTACGCACAATCATTCTACGCACAGTAACGACCGATCGGGCGGGTGGACCGCCATCAATCGCGCCTTCGGGATCAGTTCTGGCTGCTTATATATAGATACTTCCGCCGTGCGCCGGCCGTAATCAACCGGGATTGCGACCGCGCTAGATAGGCAGTACCGTTGGGCTGAAACTTCGATTATATTTCCTATACTTACGACTAGAAGGGCAATTCCCCAGGAGAATCATGTGAGCAAAATTATAAGGATTGTAGGCGTGCTACTGGTCCTAGTGGTGGTTGTCGCCGCCGCCGCGCCCTTTTGGTTCGGCATACAGGCTGAGAAAAGGTATCACAACTTGATCCAACAGATGTCTAAGGGCGGTAGTGGCACGTTCACAACGACAAGCTATGAGCGTGGCTGGCTGAGTTCCAACGCCGAGACCTTGGTGACCTTACCAGGACTACCTTTGGATATGCTGGTAAAGCACGACATCTCACACGGTCCCCTGGCGATAGACAGGATTATGCGAGGCGACCTCGTATTTACCCCGGCAGGCGCGTTTATCAGTAGTCGCGCAACCTTGACCCCACGAAAAGGCACACCGGCAGGCATGGTGAAGGATTTCGCCAAGTACTTACCGCCGATAACGGCAGAAACCGTATTTGGTCTCACCGGTGGTGGCGCCGAAACCGACATCAAGGTGGCGCCAATGAAGCGCAAGACCAAAGATGGTGGTGAAATCAACTGGCGTGGTCTTACGGGAACACTAGTGTTTGGTGATGATGGACACATCAATACGCAGCTCAGCACCCCCGGCATTTCCCTGTCCTCAAAGAATGGGCCATTCTCAGTCGGCAAGATATCGTTTCAGTCTGACGCACGCGGAGACGGCGGTATCATGTTCGGTAACAGCTCCTTGTATGTGGCAAAGATGGATATCGGGCCCGACGTGAGTGTCAAGGGCTTGAAGTTCACCACAAGGGCAAAACCGGCCGGCAAACATATTACTTCCACTATAAATTATCAAGTCAAAGACATTACGGTGGGTACCGACCATTACGGCCCTGGTCAGCTAACGTTGCAGTTGCGCAAACTCAATACCGCTGCTCTTCGCCAGTTCGAACAGAAGGTAAATGGTATTTCGAAGCGTGGGCTACCGGAAGAACAAAGACAGATGATGGTCGCGGCGGAAACGATGAAGCTTATCGCTAGTCTATCTAAGAGCGCACCGGTACTTGAGGTCACCAAGCTTAGCTTCAAGGCACGTGAAGGTGAACTTACCGGTAAAGCGAAGTTGGTGTTGGACGGAAGCAAACTCAATGTAGCTGAAAACATGATGCTACTGCTAAGGGCGCTGCAGGGTGACGCCGAGCTTTCCATTCCGCCAAGCATGGTCAAAGCGATCCTTACCCCGCGAATCCGTAGCGACATCGAAAACTATAAACAACGCGGAATCTTGAGCCAACGCGAGGCAAACCAATTGACACCTAATGTGATGTCGCGGATTGTCGACGAAGTATATCCGTCTTACTTGAACAAGAATAGTTTCACCAAGTTACTTATTCCATCTGGTGCGTACTACACGATCACGGCATCCTTTCGGCAAGGCAAGTTCTTGGTCAATAATCGACCGTTTGGCCAACCGCTGTTGGGCTTCGGTCGCGGAACATAAAAAAGGCGGGCGCATAAGCGCCCGCCTTTAGTATTCCGCTTCTTCTACCAGTTGTATCCCCTTTCGTCGTGCAAGGCGAGATCTAGACCTTCGGTCTCCAGTTCTTCGCTGACACGCAGTCCTATCGTCACATCCAAAATCTTTACGATCATGAAACTGACGATACCGGTATAAATGACGGTACTCAGTACACCGAGGAACTGGATCCCTAGTTGTTGGCCTATGCCGTCGATACCGTCACCAAAACCAACGCCGCCCAGCGCCTTCGCGCAGAACACACCGGTCAATAAAGCGCCGATGATGCCACCGACGGCGTGCACACCGAACACATCGAGCGAATCGTCATAGCCGAATGCACGTTTGATCTTGGTCGAGGCAATGAAGGCACCGACGCCGGCCGCGATGCCGATGGCGAGCGCACCCATGGGCCCGACCGAACCCGAGGCCGGCGTGATGGCCACGAGTCCAGCCACGGCACCGGAGGCGATACCGAGCACACTTGGTTTACCGTGGCCTATCCACTCAGCAAACATCCATGTSRGYRSTGCTGCTGCCGTTGCATCATCCACTACGTGTGGCCGAGGACGTCGTCACACTTGATATTGTTTCCGGCGGGCGGGCCGTGCTCGGCGTTGGACTGGCCTATCAGGATGCGGATTTTCGGGCTTTTGGTGTGGCAAAGAAACATCGGGTGGGGCGTTTCGAGGAGGCTATCGAAATTCTGCAAAAATCCTGGCTGGGCGAACGTTTCTCCTACCGCGGAAAGCATTTCGATTTGCCGACGTATACGTCAGTCCGTCTGAGCAAAGCGTTGCTCTCAGCATATTTGCGCAACTTGACAACATTGAGCCGTCAGCAACTGCGTTCAAAGTTTTACTTGGTACAATAACTATTGGTACTGGCGGCGGCGGCTTAGCGCATATTCCATTAACGGGGAACTTCATTACGTTACAAATCCAGAACATGGCAAGTTCAGCAACAGACGTGACGATAAAAGTTGTCCTAAGAAGAAAATAATAGAAAYTATTAAAAGAGCTCTTCACTTCGATAGCACTCTATATTCCGAGATTGAGCAAAAGGATGAATACAATATCCAGGCTATACTGGTTGTTGTCTTAGCCTCAATATTTCCTGCGGTAGCAATTCAGGGATTCGACATCTTTGGAATAATAATAAGCTTTATATACGAACTTTTATCCTGCATATTTTGGATTGGTATAATCGTTGTTATGGCTTTTAAGGTCTTGGATATTAGGATAATACCCATAAATTTTGCAAGATGCATAGGTATTGCGCTTTTCCCTTTGTTGTTGATGATCTTGTTTTTGATTCCTTATATAGGAATCTATTTAGCTATTATAGGCATAGTTTTATCAATTCTCTCCGTTTTTAAAGTTGTAAAAGAACTCTTAGAAATTGAGTTTAGCCTTGCTTTAGTATTAGCAATGA
>LXTK01000216.1 GCA_001643475.1 Proteobacteria bacterium SPGG2
ACGMGTTGCGCTATCRGGCCGAMCGCGGCGACTTCGGCCCCGGCGACAAGGACGAYMTGRTCGRACAGGYRRYCGCCRCCTACCRGARAGGCGAAGCCGTAAGCTACSAGCGAACGATCGCCGGCAGCGGACGGACGCTWCAGWTCRACMTRKCGCCGACGCCCGACGGCGGCWKSGTCRSCRTCSTCACCGACATCACCGAGCGCAAGCGGGCCGAGGAGGCGGTGCRCAAGAGTGAGCAGMGGTTGAAGGACTCGATCGAAAGTTTGGCCGAYGGTTTCGCACTCCATGACGCCGATGRTTCTCTGGYCCTCTACAATGGTCGATACRCCGAGCTTCTTTTCCCCGGGATAGCAGATGCGSTGAAGCCCGGAAGCCAATGGGAAGCCAATCTCCGCGCCCAGTGTGCGCAGGGCTTKATCCCWGCWGCTGASGGCCGGTTGGASGCGTGGATTGCGGAKCGGCGTTCCGCACATCTCAATCCGAARGGRCCCGTTYTTCAAGAGCGGAGCGGCAACGCTTGGATCCGCCTRAACGAACGGAAGGCYCAAGACGGCGGCATTGTCACGATCRTTACCGATATCACCGAGSYCAAGCGAGCCGAGCAGRRAYTGSSCGAGAAATCSGMSWTSCTSSARSYRACCRWGNNGAKCAYAYGSRYCNGNSCAWCKMCATGKWCGACGGCGATCTCAAAACCCTGCTCGAGCAACTCGCGTAGGTGGGATTCGACGCAGAGATTCGCTGACATGCCCGCCAAGATAACCTGATCGACACGGTTTTTGCGAAGCTGCAACACCAGGTCATTGGCCTGGGGGCCGTATACCTTGTGGGGCGAGGTCACAATGGTCTTGTCATCGTAGATATACTTTTTATATTCAGGCATAAAATCAGCGCCTGAGTTACTAAAGCCCTCCATGTTGTAGGCACTGCGTCGGTTAAACATGCCCAGTTTGTGCATGAGCTTCTCGAGTGCCCCCTCAAAGCGCCAGCCCTTATCGGTCGGATAGTAGTAATGCGGGGAGATGGCGACGGTCATGCCCGCGCCTTTGGCGGCGGCGAACAGGCGCCCGATGTTCTCGACCGTGTTGTGCTGGGTAACGCTCGCGCCCACGACACCCCAGGTCACCCCTTTGGGACTCAGGAAATCTACCTGCGGATCGGTGACCACTAGAGCGGTTCTTGGTATGTCCAGTTTCATATCCGAGGGCGGCAGGCCGGGCTTATCAGGCGGCGCGTAAGGATCATCGGAGGCGGCATAAGCCGATCCGGCTAATCCCGCTGCTGCGATCGATGCGGTGGCCGCCGCGCTTGCTTTGAGAAAGCGACGGCGAGGATGCTCCCCCTCTGAGTTCGTGTGATCCCCATGATGTTGATGCTTGTGATCGTTACACATAAGAACTTCCTCCATAGCTGTATTACTTGGTTGCACAAAGCACCCGGGAGACAACCAACACCCGGGCTAGCCCGTTTTTATTTCAACTAAGGTCGGAGGGCAAGACCCCTCAAAAAGCGAAAGGACAACAACAAGCAGGTGAATTAGGCGTGGTTGTTCGGGGTGGGCAGAGCAGGGGGCTTAATGGCACAAGCCGACTGGATGTCCATCACCTGCCAACCAGAGCAAACCACCTTCGCTACCGAATAGCAAGCGTTAAGGCACTACAATGTTATTTGTATGCCTTCTAAATCCACGATTCGAGGGATAAGGGAATGGCAGAATACTTAATACGGCCGTCCCTCCTATCACGAAGAGG
This sequence comes from Proteobacteria bacterium SPGG2, assembly GCA_001643475.1. Taxonomy (GTDB): domain Bacteria; phylum Pseudomonadota; class Gammaproteobacteria; order Acidiferrobacterales; family SPGG2; genus SPGG2. Next base: position 1,752 of record LXTK01000216.1, read on the forward strand.
CCGTAGAAAATGAAGGTTTTTGAACCCATCCTCATGTCGTACTAGCACCTAACGTCGAGTGTCAGGCGCGGCTGTAAGCCGCCGCCTGCACGCCTCTGTTAGGTCGTGCAGCGGTTCGCGAAAAATGAGGTTCACTCAAGATTCCAGCGGCGCTCGTGTGCTATTGCCCGGATTTGGCTGTCAATTCCGAAGTGCGGATCAAGTTGCATACCTGAACTCGATAATCCGCAAGGAATTCCTCTCGCCCTCGCCGTTGCGCAGTGAGGTGCTCTGGGTGAGCCTTCCAAGCGTCTACGGCTTCGAGGGAATCGAACTCGGCAATCACTACAGTCTCGCCGTCTTGTGCCGAAAAATCCTTGACAGCAAGAAACCCGGGTATCTTGCTCACAAGCGCTCCCATCTTCTGGCTCAAGGCATCCAGCTCCTCGAGATTTGCCTGCGGCTTCACGCGAAAGCGAAAAACGACGATAACCATCGACGTACCTCCCAGTGGATTGCAGCTCATTACATCACCCCGGCAAGACGCGTGGCTGCTTCACGCCCCTTGAGGCACCACATCGGCCAAACAGTATACTAGTCTGCGTCGTTACTATTAAGTGATAGGCCGCGTCGTCCTATTGTGCGAATGGCCCGATAGTGCCAGTTTGAGTGCAGGGTGTGAAGGTCTGGTTTCGCTGGGTAGTTGCCATTCGGAAGCCTAGGCTGAATGACTCCTCAGGGTCGTTTTCTGCCTGTCACAACTCTATTATCTGACCGGCGTCGTGACAGACGGCAAGCGGCCATTAGCGGACATTCAGCACGGCGCCTAAAGCGTGTTCTTGTAGACCTTGCCGTCCTTCATGATGAGGCGCAGATTGCCATGAGCAAGGGTGTTGGGAGTAGTTGAAAGCGTCGTCGGACTAGACTTCGACACTAGAAGAGGAATAGCGTACTCCTACAACGGAGGGTGTTTTACTGTGAGGAAAGTGAAAGATGGAATATCTAATCAACGTTGCCAATATTTTCTATTTGTCTGCCTACACGGTACGAGACATCTTATTGCTACGAATTCTGTCAGTGATCGGGGCTACTATCCTCATACTGTATTTCTACTATTTACCTCAGCCATTGATGACAGCAATCTACTGGAACCTGCTGTTTACTGCCCTCAACGTATACTGGATTACCCGTCTAATCATCGAGCGCAGGCCGGTTCGCCTGAGCGGCAACGATCTACGCCTTTACCAGCTGGTGTTCAGGTGTTTGACGCCACGGGAGATGCTACAGCTCCTAAGGCTAGGGCGCTGGGAGAAGGCCGCTCCGCAAGAGTGCTTTGTTGCGCAAGGGGATGACCTGGACCGTCTGATGGTACTCTGTGTTGGGAAAGCCCGCGTCGTCAAAGACGGCAAAACAGTAGAGGAACTCGGGGCAGGCCGCTTTGTCGGCGGGATCCCTTTTATCACCGAAAGTACCGCACCCGCCGACGTCATTGCACTCGAGGAAACTCACTATATGTCGTGGCCCAAGGCGAAGCTCAAGGAGTTTCTCGAACGCAAGGCCGAGCTACATAACGCACTACAACTGACCTTGGGCTTCGATCTGGCCCAGCGCTTGGAGGCAACCTATACCCGCTGAAGGGCAGAGAACATGTGCGTCCGTCACGTCAAACTTAAGCGCAGAGTGGCGGTTGTCCGCGGTCGGGTCCTGCGTGACCTCGGTATTAAACTCGGTTGGCATGTTCACTGAGAATTTACTCTGGGGACCATAGGCCGGCGTCATTCAGCCGGGACCAACATCGGATATTCAAACATTCGTTTTCTAAATGCGCCGAACGGCCGGAGAGGGTCGTTTTCTGCCTGTCGCAACTCTATCACCTGACCGGCTGGTTATAAGCGGAAGTTCAGATCATGCTAATCTAAATTTGGCGACAGGCCGCGTTCGGCCAAGAGCAGTCACTCGCTCGAGCCGGTGGCGGACTCCTCTGTGTCGCGACGCCAAAACCAAACACCCAGCGCTATTATCCAAATGAGAAGCAGTGAATTGGCTGGCATATTGATTGACATCGCCAGTCCGGAAAAGCCCGTGTAAGCGATGACTACACCGGCAATCGCTGTCGGAATCCCTCCGATGATCGGTAACCAGCCCAACCATTTAGCCAACCTGTGATCAGAAATCACCGCAACGCCATACACACACGTTGTGAGGCCAAAGAGCAGGCTCGTGATGCTCGCCAGACCCACCTCAATCTGGCGCACTCCGTAGGTCGCATAAAACAATGTCGATTTGTCCGGTTCTGCCGCTGCAGCCCAGGCATCCACCATCATCTTCAACGCGATGCCATCGACGGCCTGGGTAGCGGCTGCGGCCGCCAGACTCGCTATTGCGCCAGCAGCGCCGATCCACGCCAAACCGCTGGCGGATCCGCTCGCAAGAAGGCGCGACAACTGGATCAGAGCACACACAATCAGCGCTACGCCCAGTAGCTGCGTAAGGTGACTGGCAATCCATAACTGAGCATCGGCGTATTCGCTGAAAGCGGCGACTGCGTCGTTGGGATCGGCCCCCGATGGATGCAGAATCGTCCCTCCAAATAGAAGTAACGCGCCGCCAAACGCAGCTACAGATGCGCCCCGCAATGTGTATCTCGTTTACTTTATCCTTGGTCGATCGTATTGGCTCTATTGTAATGCGTACGGTATTTTTCTACTGATCAAGACCAGTGGCCGAATGTCCGCTGCGGCTCGTTTCCGGACATTCGCGAACGGCTGCGTTCGGCCAAGAGCCGTCATTCGAGATGTCGCCGTCGAGTGGCTAAACTGCTGCTCTTGACCCAAGCGGCCATTATAGATGGACCTAGGGTGTTGTCCCCGTTGGGCGCTTCAATCACTTTGACGAAAAAAAGAGACCAGTAAATCTAGTGTCTCATCCGGGGCTTCTTCTGGCAGAAAATGCCCACAGTTGATCGGCCTGCCTGACACATCAACTGCCCAATCACGCCACACTTCCAGCGCATCTTCGTACCAGTTCGCGATGGCGCCAGTGGCGCTCCAAAGCACCTGGGTCGGCGCCATTATTTTTTTGCGGCCAACGTCCGCCTTATCGTGTTGATAATCCAACGAGGCTGCCGCTCGATACTCTTCGCAAACCGCGTGCACCGTATCGGAATTGCGAAACTGCTCGATGTAAGCCGCGCGTATGTCTTGCGGGAACGCGTCCGGGTCGTTGGACCATGTGTTCAGGGGATGCTCCACGATAATTTCTGGATCGGCCATGATTAATCTTTCTGGGAAGGGTTCATCCTGAGCAAGCAACGACCAAGGCCAGAACCCGAGAGCGAAACGCATGTCGGCGTTGTCGAATGCGGTGCTGGTCGGGACAATATCCAGCACGGAGAGGCGACGAACGTGCTGCGGATGGTCAAGCGCCATACGATAGGCAAGCCTCCCGCCCCGATCATGGCCGGCGATTGCAAACGCGTCGAAGCCGAGCTTTGCCATGACCGCAACCATTTCGATGCCCATCGCGCGCTTGCAGTATGGCGCATGGTCGGCAGTGGATGTCGGCTTGGCGCTAGCGCCGTAGCCCCTCAGATCCGCGGTCACAACCGTGAAATGTTCCGCTAGAGGTTCGGCGATCTTCCACCACATGACGTGGGTTTGCGGAAAGCCATGAAGCAAGAGCAGCGGCGGGCCATCGCCGCCGACGCGGGCGAAAATCGATCCACCGTCCGCGTTGACAATCCGACCCGTAAAGCCTTCGAACACGGTCCTTTCCCATCGATTGATTCGTGGAGGAACTATGACGAATATGATGTGCTAAATCTAGAATGGCAGATTTGCAACCGAGCCATGCTAAGCCC
>LXTK01000133.1 GCA_001643475.1 Proteobacteria bacterium SPGG2
GAATATGATCTCTCGAGTAGTTCGAGCATTAATGAACTGCCGCACCTTTTCGCGCGTCGCTTCGAATGCTTTGGTCGAGCGTTCGGCCAACGCGTGCACGCCTCGGTGGACGTTTGCGTAATCGTGTGCATACAGTTGGCTTATCGTATCGATGACTACCTTTGGCTTCTGCGCCGATGCGCCGTTGTCGAGGTAGGCGAGCGGTTTGCCTCGCACCTCCTGATGTAGCGCCGGGAAATCCTGCCGCACTTTCTCCACGTCAAATCCGTGAGCGGCGGTTACCCTTTGTTTTGCGATACTCATGTGAGTTCCTCAAACTGGCGGCCATGCAACAAGCGCGTAGCCAGCTTTTCTTCCACGTAGGTTCTAATTGGTTTGATACCAATTCGGCGCACCACGTCGCCTAAGAACGCATACGTGAGGACACTGCGCGCATCTTGCTCGGCGATACCCCGGGACCGCAGATAATATATGGCGGCTTGGTCGAGCTGGCCGACGGTAGCCCCATGGGCACACTTCACATCATCGGCATAGATCTCCAGCTGTGGCTTGGTATCGACTTCGGCATCACGCGACAGGAGTAGATTTTTGTTCTCCAGCTGCGCATCGGTATGTTGGGCGTCTTGGCGAACGACGATGCGACCGTTAAAAACGGCGCGGGCGCGCCCGTCCAGCACCCCCCTGTAAAATTCACGACTCGTGCAACGCGGCTGCGCATGGTCAATGTCGGTATGATTATCGACGTGTTGACGACCGGTCACCAAGTAAAGGCCGTTGAGGACACACTCGCCGCCTTCAGCCGCAAAGGATGCCTGGATGTCGTTGCGCACCAGCGCACCGCCAAGCGTAATGTTATGGGAGGTGAAACGACTATTCGCCTGTTGCTGGATATAAAGCCCGCCAATATGAAAGGCCTTCAAGCTCTCTTGTCCCACCTTGTAATGCTCGATGGCACAATTCTCATCTGCGACTACCTCGGTCACCGCATTGGTGAGATAGCGCGTCTCCGCCAACGAGATGTAACTTTCAATGATCGTTACCTGGCTATTTTTTTCCACTACGATCAGATTGCGAGGCTGCACCAATGTTTCCTCGCCATCTCCCGTCGCTACAAACAAGACGTGAATAGGCGCCGGGACAATGATGTCTGCGGGCACGTGCACATAGGCGCCGTCACTTAGGAAGGCCGTGTTCAGTGCTGCAAATCCATATTTTTCAATGGTTGCGTACTGTCCTAGATGAGGCCTTAGTGCATCCGGGCGATTTGTTAAGGTCTGCGCTAAGCTGTCGACGCTGACGCCATCTGGTAATGTGCCTAGAGATGTAAGCGCTTGCGAGTAATGTCCGTTGACGAAGACCAGTTTATGACATAGCAAATCGCGGAATAGAAAGTTATCCAACTGTTCGTGTCCGACGCCGTTGAGTCCCTTGTCGGGCAACTTGAATACACTCTTTTGGATCGGTGCGACATTCGTATATTTCCAATCCTCATCACGACGCGTGGGGAAACCCTGTTCCACGAAACGCGCTAGCGCTTTCTCTCGCACCTGTTGGATCCAAGCCTCGCCATTCCCCGGGAGGTCTTTGCTTGCATGCGCAAACATATCGACATAGGCGTTGATTTGGGCGATATCGCTCATGGAAGTGCGTCTGAAGAACTTAAGCGGTATGGGCGCTGGGTTGCTCCTTGAGCCAGCTGTAACCATGCCGCTCAAGTTCGTGCGCCAGTGTCTTGTCACCAGATTTTACGATGCGACCCTCAGCCAGCACGTGAATATGATCAGGGACGACATAGTTGAGGAGGCGTTGATAGTGGGTGACTAGAATCATGGCACGACTCGGATCGCGCAATGCATTGATGCCGTCCGCCACTGTCTTGAGGGCATCGATGTCTAAGCCAGAGTCGGTTTCATCCAAAATAGCGAGCTTTGGCTCCAACACTGCCATTTGTAGAATCTCGTTGCGTTTCTTTTCGCCACCTGAAAATCCTTCGTTTACGGAACGGTACAGAAGCTCTTCATTCATGTTGACTAGCTTCAACTTTTCCTTTACGAGAGTGAGAAAATCGATAGCATCAAGCTGATCCAAACCTTGCTCTTTGCGCACGGCGTTAACGGCGGCCTTGAGTAAGTAGATATTGCTTACCCCCGGAATTTCGACGGGATACTGAAACGCCAGGAAGATGCCCTCGCGAGCCCGCTGCTCAGGTGCCATATCAAGTAGATTCTTGCCGTTGTAGGTAATTTCGCCGGCGATCACTTCATAGCCGTCGCGACCGGCCAGTACATGCGCGAGCGTGCTTTTGCCCGATGCGTTGGGGCCCATGATGGCGTGAACTTCGCCTGCCTTTACATCGAGATTGATACCATGAAGAATCGATTTTCCGGCAACATCTACCTTCAGATTATTGATGGACAGCATGTGATTCCTTTCGCTTCTAACCCACCGCGCCTTCGAGGCTGATCCCTAGTAGCTTTTGTGCCTCAACCGCAAACTCCATCGGTAGTTCCTTGAAGACCTCCTTACAAAAACCGTTCACGATCATAGAGATCGCATCCTCAGCGGAGAGGCCTCGTTGCAGACAGTAAAACAATTGATCTTCACTGATTTTTGATGTCGTTGCCTCGTGCTCGACCTGCGCGGTCGGGTTCTTGACCTCTATATAGGGAAAGGTATGGGCACCGCATTTGTCGCCCATCAATAATGAGTCACACTGCGTGTAATTTCGGGCATTTTCCGCGCCCTTCAATACCTTAACAAGTCCACGATACGAATTCTGGCCACGACCGGCCGCGATACCCTTAGAAAGGATCGTGCTCCGCGTATTCTTGCCGATATGGATCATCTTTGTGCCCGTGTCGGCTTGTTGGCGATTATTGGTCAGCGCCACTGAGTAGAATTCGCCTATGGTATCGTCTGCCTCCAGCAGCACGCTTGGATATTTCCAAGTAATAGCCGATCCGGTTTCTACTTGCGTCCACGATATCTTGGCCTTTTCACCCCGGCAGGCGCCACGTTTAGTCACAAAGTTATAGATACCACCGCGACCCTCCGCATCACCGGGATACCAATTTTGTACTGTCGAGTATTTGATCTGCGCGTCCTTTAGCGCTATGAGCTCGACGACGGCGGCATGCAGTTGATTCTCATCCCGCATCGGTGCGGTACAGCCTTCCAAGTAGCTTACATATGAACCCTCGTCCGCGATGATCAGCGTACGTTCGAACTGTCCCGTATTTGCGGCATTAATCCGAAAGTACGTTGAAAGCTCCATGGGACAGCGCACCCCTTTGGGTATATACACAAACGAACCATCGCTAAACACGGCCGAGTTCAAACTGGCGAAAAAATTGTCAGTGTGAGGGACAACTGAACCCAAGTACTGGCGCACCAGCTCGGGGTGTTCCTGCACCGCTTCGGAGAACGAGCAGAAGATGACCCCCTGTTCTGCCAATGTTTCCTTAAAAGTTGTGGCGACAGAGACGCTGTCGAAGACAGCGTCGACGGCGACACCGGCGAGCATCTTTTGCTCTTCGAGCGGGATACCTAGCTTCTCATAGGTCTCTAGTAGCTTTGGGTCTACTTCGTCGAGGTTTTTAGGCCTGTCTTTGTCAGATTTCGGCGCCGAGTAATAAATAATGGCTTGATAGTCGATCGGTGTGTGGTGCACATGTGCCCAGTTCGGTTCCTGCATGGTGAGCCAGTGTCGATATGCCTTGAGGCGCCACTCGAGCATGAACTCGGGCTCATTTTTTTTCTGGGAGATAGTCCTGATGACGTCTTCGTTCAGTCCGGGCGGTATCGCGTCGGCCTCGATGTCGGTGACGAACCCAGCTTTGTATTCCCGGTTAATCAGGCTATCAATGTCGTGTTGTGCGGTTGACATCCATACTCTCCTTAATCATTTCACTCGATGCCGTATCCAGGCCGCATCCGGGGTTTACCCCAAGTGGAGGCCGGATGCGTCATCGGTTATTTCGCCGCCGTTTGGAAGTGCTTCCTTCAGGCGACGGTCTTGGTCTTATTAAGTCCTCGCGGGCGCCGGGCCTCCTGGCGTTCGGCGACCTTGCGCACCGTTGGCCATTCCACTATTTGGCCTAGGTTGATGCCCTCGAGAAATTCATAAAGCTGATTACTTAGATCAACCCAGAGCTCATGCGTTAGACACTTTTCACCATCTTGGCAATTTTCCCTACCAGCACAACGTGTCATGTCGATCTGCTCGTCGACGGCGGCAATGATCTGGGCGATGGTGATGTTCTCGGCAGGATGCGCTAAGCGATAGCCCCCACCGGGTCCGCGCATCCCTTCCACGAGTTCGTTTTTTCGTAGGCGCGCAAAGAGCTGCTCTAAGTACGATACCGAAATTCCCTGGGATTGCGCGATGTCGGTGAGGGCAACCGGCCCGTCCTTATCATGCAGCGCTAGGTCGATCAATGCGGTCACCGCATAGCGGCCTTTAGTCGATAGTCTCATCGCTAATCTCGCCCCTGTTAGGGCCTAAATCCTGAGTAATTGAGTCGGAAAAAGTGTACAATAACCTACTAAATTAGTCAAGATTAAGCGCCAGAATAGGCTAGACCTATAGCCCCGCGCTGCAGCACAGTCACTTATTGCGCGAGACAATGGCGGCCCGCTGTGACCATAGGGCGTGTTCAGTCAAATACTCTCCTTTGACTATGGAATTTCACGGAAAATGTAAGCAAAACACGGCTTTCCCGGTCTCTAACCGTGTGGGCAGTAAACAGACGCGGTTTGAGGCGCTGGTGTATGTGCTATCGGCGGACCTTTATCGCTACGCCTTTTGGCTCTGCCGTGATAGAGGCCACGCCGAAGAACTGGTCCAGGAAACGTTCCTGCGTGCCTGGCGTTCCTTGGACGCATTGCGTGACGACAAGGCGGCCAAGGGATGGTTAATCACCATTCTGCGGAGGGAGCACGCCCGTTGGTACGAACGCTATCGACCGGAAATAGAGCATGGGTTAGAGCCTGACGACCTCGCCGGCAAATCTGACAGCGTGCCAGCCGAAGCCCTTGCGGTGCGCCGAACCATCGCCGATCTCGGTGCGGACTACCGCGAACCCTTGCTATTGCAGGTCTTGGGTGGCTACACCTGTGAGGAGATTGCCAACTTTTTAGGGCTTTCCAAGGGTGCAGTTATGACACGCTTGTTTCGTGCCCGACAGAAGCTGCGCTCGGCTTTGGAAAGTGAGAACGACGCTACGGTGAATCATCAATCGCAACTATGAACTGTTTAGAGTTTCGTCGCATTTGTCTTGCTGAGCCTGGGAGCCAGGACAATGATTATCTGCGCCACCAACAGGGGTGCCCGCGTTGCGCAGGGCATGCAGCAAATATCATCCGTGGCGACAAGCAGCTTGCACAGGCGTTGCGGATTGATGTTCCTGATAACCTGGCTTCACGGATCATTTTACGACAGTCTATCTTTAGCGGCCGTGCTCAACGCAGAAAAGCCAGGCGTATGTATGCATTAGCCGCCGGCGTGTTGCTGGCAATCGGCTTGGCCGGTGGCTG
>LXTK01000012.1 GCA_001643475.1 Proteobacteria bacterium SPGG2
CGAAACCTCGCGTACGGCGCCAGTCAATTAAATCCACATGACAGTTCACTTGGCATAGCCCCGGCACCGCCTCTGCCCGCTCCCGGGCGCGAAAGGTCGACAGGCCAGTTAAACCCACCCGAGGTAACTCAGCAAGCCAAGTGTGGTCGATGCGGTTCCAGGGTGGAACCAAGATCGGCAACACCTGTTGCGGGAACAAACGGCCTATTCGCTCACGGCCACAGACAAGTTCGTCGATAATGCGGTGGCGGGGGCGATGCATGTCGAACTCGGTCGCTTTTACGCCTGCCGGTGCGTGGTTGCGATGGGCATAGCCATGTTGCAATACGCTCACCTGGTGGTATGTGCCAAGACAAGCTGCGAGCTCGGCGCGGGCGCGGGATGGAATAACCGCCAACGCCATTGGTAGCTCTAATTCTGCGCTGATAGTTAATAGGCGGTTAAGCGCAGGTGTATAACGAACCGCATCGTCATCGCGCCACCAGAAGGTCGCGACGGTGCCGAACTCGGCCCAGTGATCTAATTCACGGTCCAGCGGCGCCCAGTTCACGTTCGGTGACATACCGAATAATCCTCAAACCGAAACCGCATTGCGCCTCTGCATGACATTTTCGGCGATCAAGCGTGCTGTTGTCGATGCGCCGTTCATGTCGATCGCCGACCGCGTTGGGCGTGGACGATTGACGGCCATGTCTACCGCCCGCGCAAGCCGGGACGGCGTAAGCGTGTGGCTGTCCACCAACTCGATTAAACCGCGATCAGCCAACAGGCGCGCGCGCAGTGTCTGTTCGTTTTCGTGCTCGTCGGCGTAGGGAACCACCACGGCGCAGACACCCGCATCGAGTACCTCCAGAACCGTATTGTATCCCCCCTGCGAGATAGAGAGCGCACAGCATCTGACAAGCGCAGTGAAATCGGCTCGGTTGCGTTCGATGGTTATACCGTCAGGCGCCTGTGCTCTTAAGGACGCAAACTTCGTTGCCGGAAGATTGTGCCCAGCTAGGATCCGCCAAGGTACTCGCGCCAAAGTGGATAGAGAACGCGCCTTCATCGCGACGCGTAGCAAATGTTCACCGACGATGCCGCCCCCGGCGGACACGATCACTTCCCCGGTGCTAGCCGCTGCCGGTTTACTATTGCCCCTCGGTCGCATGACGTAACCGGTGTAGCAAAGCTTTGGGCTAATGCAATCGGCCAGCGGAAATGTCGCGTGAAACGGCACGATATCCGCATCGCTGTGGACCAGCACTAAATCGAAGTAGCGATTCACCAGTTCGACAATTTCTTCGTTCCTGCCTGGCTTGGGGCGATTCTCCAGGATGTCACGAACCGAGCAAACAATATACGGGCGGTGGCACGATCCAAGGGCAGCATCAAGTAGGGGGAGTAGCTCGAAGCGCAGCAAACGCCTTCCAAACGGAAACGTTTCGATGAGCAGGACGTCAGGCTGGCAGCGGCGAAATGTTTCCAGTAAAGCGGACCGGCGCACCGCCATCCAATTGTCGTCGACCGGCCGCCCGTGCTCGTCGACCAGCGTTTTATAGCGCATATCGGCCGATCGGGCCGATGGTAACTGCACAAATCTTGCGGGGCCAATATCGAGGTCCGGCACCGGAAATCCCCCGGAGACATAGGTGACCTCCATCCTGCGTTGGCACATCGCTTGACTGATGGCAGCGACACGCCACTGGTGGCCGGTACCCATCAGGTGTTGCACGTAACACATGACCTTCATTGCTGCACCAACCGGATGTTATGTCGCTCCAGACTAAGTTTTCCGTTGCCGGACAGCCCAAACAGGTGAGCCCTGTTCCACTTCAAACGATGTATGGACTTTTCAGCCATGTCCCAACCGGTCGCAAGTGCCAGGGCAGCGCGTATCACTCCCTTGTGGGTTACCGCGATAACTGCGTGTCCAGCTTCCCGGACATCACCGACCCAATCTTGCAAACGTAGCTGCACCATTCTCGGGCTTTCCCCCTGGGGCGGCCAAAAATCCAGACCGCGAGCCTCATTCTCGGCCATATCAACCCCATTCGCCGATCGCAACTCGGCTAATGTATGGCCCTCCCATGTACCCCAATTCATTTCGGTCAATCGCGGCTCTACCTGCACATTGGACGCGCCCAGTAGTTTTACCGTTTCCATAGCCCGAGACAACGGACTAGCTATCCATTGATAGTCACGGAATTCTGCTGGTAGCGACCAAGTCGATACTTCCGCGCGTCCAGCGTCGCTCAATTCGATATCGGTCTGACCTTGAATCCGCCCCTCCGCATTCCAAACCGTCGGGCCATGGCGAATAAACAGCAACGGAATCATAGTCTACACAGCCTTTGAATGACTCGATTGATGGTCTCGGTTGCGCTCGTCAAACCATGCTCGCGCGCGGCGAGATCTCGTGCTGCTAGACCCATCTGTCGAATCCTTGCTGGAGCTTGCAAAAGCGAACCCAAGGCGCTGGCGAATGCCCGTACATCACTCGGCAGGACAATCACGCCGCTTTGATCATGACGGACAATATCGGCAACCCCCACCGTATGCCCCACCACCGCTGCCATCCCGGCCGCCTGTGATTCCAACAGCGCCATGCCAAACGCCTCGTTGACGGCTGGCCAAACAAAAATGTCAGCTGCAGCATAAAATGGCAACAACGACTCCGGCGACTGCAACCCGGCAAATACGACACGATCCCCAGATTCCCTGAAGGCGGCCTCCACCGCTAGGCGCGCATCGCCGTCCCCTACAATGAGTAAGCGCCACGGTCGATCGGCAAGCTCCTTTAGTGCCGCACCAAGCATTTGATAGGAGGCTAGCTTGTCACCTTCGCGCATCATCCCTACTGCCAACAACCACGGGACCTCAGAATCCAAATCGAACCTTTGTGCTAGCGCGCTTCGGCACTCGCCACGATCACCGTTAACGGCATAACGTGACGTGTCTAAAAAAGGGCCGAGATGCACTAATTGCTTAGGATTCTTGAGTAGTGGACGTACACAGCCAATATCTTTGGCATTAAGAGCAAGCACGGCGTCGGCATGATCAATGGCATGGCCCACCGCATCATGACCTATGCGCCACGGCCCGCCGGATTGTTTGGGTGCATAAGAGGCCTCCGCCACAACATAAGGGATGCCGAGCCCCTGGCTCACCCTTGGACCCAGCCAATCGGGCGCCTTATGGTAAAGATGGTAGGTAAACCACATGGCAGGACGATGTGTCGGCGGCTCCATTCTGTAACGCCGCAATAGCCGATCAGCGAGGCGTGTACCGATACGACATAAGCGCTGCTGCCGGCAGCTATCACCCTTCCCCTCCCAAGTACGAAAGCGGGAAGCTAGGTGCACATCGTGACCAGCTTCGACCAAGACCCGCCTGAATAGACGCGCTATCTCCCGGTCACCCGAAGGCACCGAATCCGTCGGTGGTTTCATCGGCGCATAATAGGCGATCCTCACGACTCTGAGCCTTGTAGCGAAAGTTGAAACTTGGCTGCCAATCGACCAGCGTTACCTTCAAAGGAAAAATGTTCGCGCACGCGTCGATATCCGGCAGCGCCCAGTTGCACACGTGTACTAGGTTCTACGATCAACCGTTCCAGCGCGTCACACAATGCCCTCGAATCCCCCTCCGGAACAAGTAGACCGGTTTGACCATGGTCGATAAGTTCCGGTATGGCGGAAACCCGGGTAGAAACACAAGCCAAGCCTTGGCTCTGCGCCTCCATGAGCACGTTTGGCAATCCGTCTCGATCACCATCACGCGCAACGCGGCACGCCAAGGCAAATATGTCAGCCTTGCCATATTGCCGCAGCACTTCATCGTGGGGTTGTGGTCCCAACCACGAGATGCTGTCTTCAAGACCGCTGGCCTTGGCTTGCGCCATTAGCCGTGGCAGCAACGGCCCGTCACCGACATGCACAAAACGCCAGTTCAGTTCGGCCGGCAGCGCCGCCAACGCCGCGAGTAAATCAGCATAACCTTTTTTCTCGACGGCGCGACCGACTGACAAAATCGTCACCAACTTGCCGTTAGTAAGGCCGTCGTACCGGGAACATTGTCGATCGGGCGTTGGAAAGCGTTTGAAATCTATACCGTGATAAAGGAGCTCCACCTGTTTTGCCGTCGGTGCTAACTTGCAAAGATGATCGCGATTGACAGACGTACAAGTCACCACCCAATGACACTCTGCTAGTTTCTCGCGCTTCTCCCAATCTGGGCTTGTCCAGATATCTCGTGCATGGGCGGAGCAACTCCAACGCAGGCCGCTTATTAGACTTGCGTAACGCACCACCGATGCGGGCGTATGTAGAAAATGAGCATGAAGATGTGCTACCTCACGCGGCAGTTCTCGCGCCAGCACCAGCGCTTGTCCGAATCGCCGCACCCGATTAGGGGTTGGATCACGCCACAGGTCACGCAACCAAGCCCGCAACGCTCTGCGATATCCAGGGTAGCATCTGGCCGCGCGCCAACCCCGCCAAACACGGTGCGGTTGTCGATAGAGATACTCAGGCAAGTAGTTGACCGGCGCCCTAATCTCGCGATGCAGCGGGTGCACCGACCGGTCTGTCGGGTTACGAAGGGAAATGATGCGAATATCTAACGCATGCGCCTCCAGAGCGCGAATCTCCTGCGCAATGAAGGTCTCGGATAATCGCGGATAGCCCTTAACTACGAAGGCGACAGCACAACGCACAGCCGCACACTAAAGCCCCTGGGTCGCCACGCTGACCTCGTTTGCGAACATATCGGGCGCCCACACGTCTACCATCCGGTAAATGTTATCAAGCCCATCGAGCAGTCCCGGCACGACGACGGTTGATGGGCGGTTTTGATGTGGCAGCTCACGTAGCGCACGGGTCATGCGACTGGCATTGCGACCATACTCATCGCTAAGCATCGTCACCAACCCCAGCTGCTGTGCTCGGCTCGCACGAATGTATTGTTCCATCCGCGGCTTTCGTCGGGGGACAATCAGCGCTGGTTTGTCCAGCGAAAGAATCTCGCAGAAGGTATTGTACCCACCCATGGCCACGACACCGGCGGCATCTCTCATCAGATCTTCTACGTGCGTATCAAAAGTTATTGCTTTGACACGTTCGAGACGCTCGACACGCTTTCGGAAATTCTCACGCCGCCGCGGCGCCATAAAGGGCCCGAACACAAGCAAGGCCGGGTGCGGAATCTCGGAGTCTGCCTCGTAGGCTCGCAGCACCCAGTCAATAAGTGACTCACCATCACCCCCACCCCCGGTGGTCACCAACAGGTAGGGTTCATCGAACTGTGGCTTGGACATGGCGGCGGTGTCGTTCTCCGAGGGATTGCGTCTCAGATAACCGGTATAGGTGATTTTTGCGCGCACTGTCTCCGGCAAATCAATACCCGCGAGGGGATTACAGATTTGCGGCAATCCGTATACCCAAATCTCATCGTACAGATCGCGCAGGGCCGGTACGGGCTGCTTACGTTCCCACTCACGGGCCAGCAACACAGGATCGTCCAGAACATCACGCAACCCTAGAACGCACTGAGTGCCGTTTCGTTTCAGCATTCGCAGAGTCTCGTGGATCTCACCCCGCAGACCAAGGGGTTCCTTATCCACCAGAAACAAGTCGGGATTAAACACCTTGGCAGTGTGCTGGATGATGGACGCGCGCATCTCCAAGATCTCGCCAATGTCGATATCGAGGCTCAAGGAGGAATATTCACCGTTGTGCAGCTTGATCACTCCGGGGATGCGAACAAAATCCACCCGGCTCCTGAAATCGAAGCTACCGATGATCGGCGATCCAGATAGAATCAGTACCGAAAGGCCCTTACGGCGTGCGACCAGTGATTGGGCAATGGCATGGCATCGGCGCAAGTGTCCCAACCCGAACGTGTCATGGCTGTAGATTAAAACCCGGGCATTCTTAGTGTTCTTCCGCATACCCCGGTACCCTCCTGTGGGGACAGCGGCCAACTATACCCGACGGTTGCAAAAATGTCTCCGAAAGACCAGGATTGTTCCTCGTTACGCCTGAGGCCCCGGATGACTGCTTGGGCCAGGATCTGCCATCCTACCGGTATAAATCAGGATTCTTCGTTGGCGCGGCTTAAATCATCCTAGCCGGGGCAATCAAGTTGATTCTTTTAGCATGACTGAGTGAGTGTCTCTGCCCAGCAACGGCTGCTCATATGAAACCACGACTATTTACGCCAGGACCCACCGAGATCCCGCAACGAGTCGTCACCGCCATGGCGAACGATATGCCACATTTGCGGAGCGACAAATTCAGGAACATGTTCCGGGACGTATCACAGAAGCTCAAGGCATTCTTCAAGACCAAGCACGAAGTGCTTACTCTCACCGCGTCCGGTACCGGTGCTATGGAGGCCGCCGTTGTCAACCTTCTGCGTCAGAATGACAAGGTCGTCATGGTCGAAGGCGGGAAGTTCGGTCAGCTTTGGGGCGACATAGCGCGGACCTATGGGTTACGTATCGTCGCGCTCGAGGTACCGTGGGGCGATTCCGCCTCGCCGGATCAGATTAAAGAGCTATTGCTAAAACACCAAGACGCGGCAGCGGTTTTGCTTACTCACTGCGAAACCTCCACCGGGGCAGAATTCGATGTCAGAGCCATTGCCGAAACGGTGCACCATGAAAGCGATGCAATCGTGATCGTCGACGGCATGAGTGCAGTAGGTGTTATGCCTTTTTATAAGGATGACTGGGACATCGATGTCTGTGTTGCTGGCTCACAGAAAGGCGCCATGATCCCTCCCGGCCTTTCCTTTATCGCGGTCAATGAAAGGGGTTGGCAAAGGGCACGAGCGGGTAACCTTCCCAGGTATTACTTTGACTGTCTCAAAGCGCGAGAAGCGCTTGAAAACGGTGATACGCCGTTCACGTCAGCGATTTCACTGATTGCGGGGTTGCGCGAATCATTGGGCCTCATGCTGGACCGAGGTATGGAACACTATTGGCAGAAGTATGCGAAATTGGCGCGTTCAACGCGGGCAGGGGCCAAGGCAATTGGGTTAGATCTGTTGGCAAAACACCCAGCGAATTCGGTAACCGCAATCAAGGTTCCGCCGGCAATCGACGGCCATAAATTGATTGATCGATCGCATGCGCAACGAATACGGAGCGACGGTGGCCGGCGGGCAGGAGCATTTGAAGGGGAAAATCTTCCGGGTCGCGCATATGGGGTATTGTGATCACCTTGATATGGTAGCCTTTGCGTCGGTTATGGAACTCGCGTTGCGAGACTGTGGCTGGCGATTCGAATTAGGAACAGCGGTTGCCGCCGTACAGACTGCGTATGCCGATGGCGGAAAAAGTGAGAGTTAACGTGAGCGCCGAGTTGGACCCGTGCGTATCGTCTGCTTCGGCCTCCCGCCCCAGCTGAGTTCGGATATCGAGGTTGGTTGGGGCTGGTTCAAATTCCATGGGTGCGATCATAGAGCGTTGCCGAAATTGGTTACCGGCTAGGTTGGATACTACCCAGTTACCACCGCGTGTACGCGATGCGATCCGGCGCCAGCAAGAGTCCAGCGAGGTACTCATTGGGTGGATCCAGCTCGGGGTGGTCATTACTTTCGCTGTTCTCTATACCTTGGCCCCGAAGACGTTTACCGAGGAGGCTGAATTTGCCCCGGTGCCGTGGGTGTTGGCTGCCTACTTTGTATTCACAGTGCTGAGATTGATACTTGCGCACTATGGCCGCTTGCCTCACTGGATGCTCTATCTTTCTGTAGTAGTCGACATGGTTCTGCTGCTCGGTCTCATCTGGAGCTTTCATCTCCAATATAAACAACCCGCATCGTTCTATCTCAAGGCACCTACGCTGTTGTACGTGTTTATCTTTATCGCATTGCGTGCACTGCGTTTTCAAGCTCGTTTTGTCATCATCGCCGGCATTGTAGCTGCGCTCGGGTGGCTAGCACTGGTGGGATACGTGATTAGTGTCGATCCGCAAAACACGATGATCACACGCGACTATGTGGAATATTTGACCTCAAATAGTGTGCTGCTCGGCGCCGAGTTCGACAAGGTAATTTCGATCCTTATGGTCACCGCGATAATCGCAATCGCTCTCACACGCGCACGTCGATTGTTGATACAGTCGGTTGTAGACAGCAGCACAGCCCAGGACCTGTCTCGATTTGTACCGTCGGAAGTAGTCAGACAGGTAAAATCTTCCGAGGAACGGGTTAAAGCGGGGCAAGGTGAAGTTGGGCAGGCTACAATTCTTTTTACGGATATAGAAGGCTTCACAACCATCAGTGAAGCGCTGTCGCCGGAGCAGCTTATCGCGACCCTCAACGAATATTTCTCCGTAGTGGTAGAACCGATTGAGCGCTTCGGCGGTGTTATCAACCAGTTTCAGGGCGATGCGATTCTGGCCACCTTCAATCTTCCGGAAAAGAATCCCGATCACGCAGCGAATGCGGTACAGGCCGCTTTGGAAATTCAAGATGTGCTTAAGGCACGCACGTTTGGTGAGAACATCACATTAAACTGCCGGGTTGGCATCAACACGGGTATGTGTGTCGGCGGGTTGGTTGGTACGGTTGACCGGCTTGGCTATACCGTGCATGGAGACAACGTAAACCTGGCGGCGCGACTGGAGCAACTCAGTAAAGAATACGGCACCCGCATCATTGTATCGGAGGCTACGGCGGAACTCGCAGGGTGGGAACGTTTCGCGTTCGAGCGGATTGGGGAGGTACAAGTCCGTGGTAGGAAGACCGCGACGGTTATCTACACCGTATCACCGCTACAACTAAAATCAGCGCCCTAGCTATACCCGTTGGCGTGTAAATCCTTCATGTAGCGGGCAATGTTCTTTCTTGCAATCGCCTCGTAGCGTGTTTGGAAAAAATCCGTAAAGAAAAAAGTCGGCCGCCTTACCAGCGAGTTTAGAAACTTGAGATGGCCGGCAAAAAACCTTTCGTCAGGCAGATGGGAAAATTCTTCCCGTACCGCTTGGCTATCCTGGATGAACACTCCCCAGGGCAAAGCGAAACTCGAAAGATCGATATCGACCATAAATTTCTCATCCAAACACTTTGGGTGTTCGGGATGTTTGGTGACCATGATCAAATCATAGACACTTTGTTTAAGCAATGACTGTTGATCATTGGTGATTTCTTCGAAGAGCTGGGCGCTCTCTAGTTCATTGTCGGCAGCGCCGGGTTCGTAGATGGCGTCGTGAAACCAAAGCCCCATCTCGACTGCATCGCAATTGTCCATGAGGTCCGCCGCAAGGTCGAATTGCTTTAGGCAATGAGCGATATGGTCACAAGTATGATAGCGCCGATGCGGCTCGGAATAACGTCGAACCAAGTCCACATAGATTGTAGCCGGCCCTTCGCCTTCAGCATCGGCAAAACATCTGTTCCACAGTGCTACAAAGCGACTCTCAACCATGGGTTGTCCACGAACTTGCCGCAGACTGGGGTTTGATTGCGTGGTTAACACCGTCCCACATTCCCGGGCGCGGCTGTCGTATTTGGCCATACTCAAAGTATAGATCAGGTTTCCGGCCGTGAGAGGGCCGATCCTTACAGTCCATGGTCAGGACCCGTTTCGGTGCAATTCGCTCTGCAGCGCCTCGACTTGTTGGTGGGACCGGGCTAGCTTGTCGCTGAGTTGATGCATAAGATCGAGGGCGACTTCCGGGTTCTCGGTGACAAGCTTAAGAAATACTTCGTCGGTAATGCGCAACGCCTGCAAGCGGTTCTTCGCCCTTAGGGTTGTCAATCTCGGGGCGTTATTGAGCAACGCGAGCTCGCCGAAGATCTGATTGTTGCGAAGAACCCCTACCACCACATCCCCGGCATCGGTCTTAGCCAAAATTTCGACTTCACCACTAATAATGACAAAAGCGCAGTCGGCGGGATCACCTGCGTAGAACAGGACCTCGCCATCTTCAAAGGTCTGGTACTCACTGGTGAACGCCAACAGCTTGAGTTTTGAGGGCTCAAGCTTGGCAAACATCGGTACTTTACGAAGAGCCTCAGCTTCCTTGAGCAGATCCACGATAACCTCCAACCTGCGCTCAACCAGCCAGCACCAGTTCTTTTAGAACTGTATTTGGCTTATCCAGATCGGTAAACCGGCCCTGCTCGACGACCTTACCACCGTCGAGTACCAGGGTATGATCGAATTCACGACCTAGACTCGCACGGTGTAGCACCCAGATCAAGCCACGGTCTCTGAACTCGCAAAACAGCGCCTCCATTATCTTGGCCTGGGTTGCGCCATCCATCGCCGCCGTTGCCTCGTCGATCACCAATAGATCTGGGCGCTTCAGTACCGCGCGCGCGATCGCAAGCTTCTGCCGCTGTACCGGGCTCAGGCGACTTCCGGCGATACCAACTTGATGATCGAGCCCCACTTGTATCACGGTACGGCGGAGCCCAAGTTTCTCTGCGATCTCACCAATAAGCGTCCCCATCGTTGAGGCCGCCCGTGGCCTACCGTAGACCAGCCGACCAAACAGGATATTGTCTTGGATGGAGATGGCCGGGCTATATCGTTCCGGATCGAAGAACTCAATCGCCCCCTTATATTCTCCGAGGCCTTCGGCGAACGCGTGGCGGGCTGCCAACAGTCGTACTTGCATGCGTGCATCAACAAGGCCAAGTCGGTGCCGGCTGGGGATCAGCTTAAACGGTAAGGACAATAACATGTTTCTGTCTTCGGGTGTCAACTGCGCCGACGCCACGCCCTCGATACGGGTGAGCATGTTTTGGAAGGTCGGTAGATCATCGGCTTGTATGAAACTGTATTGCGCGAACAACTCACTGCCCGGTTCCACGTCGGCGAACAAATCAACCATGACCGCCGCCAACTTACGACCAATTTCGATGAACTGAGGCATCAAGCCCGTGTCCTCCAACACTTTTCGCACGTAGTCGTTGACGGACAGATTCTCTATTTGAAAGCGGTCATCACACGGGGTACCGAATAGTAAATTCTCAGCGATGGTCATGCTACTGTTGTATCGATTTCGATCGAACAGCTCCACTAGCGGCGCTACGTCCGGATCGCTGATACGATCTCGCAGCGCATTGCGGGCCTGCAGAATCTGAGCCGCAAGCTCAGGCTGCTCGTCCGGATCAATAGTGCCCTTTAGGCCAAGCTGATAGACGTCCTCATCCATATCAACCATACTCAATACGTCGATCGCTCTGTCGTTCAACTCATTAGGTCCCGTAACACCGGCGGCGGCGTAGTCGATCCAGTCAGCGTTGATGTCATGCTGAGAGTCACCGGCAGCCGCAGCCTCCGCCATGCGAACCATGAACTGTTGTTCGGCCTCGCCCTCGTATTTGGCCGCGAGTAGTGGGCGATGCTTTAACGCGTAAAATAGGTTGTCACGCAAATTGCCGGAACGCAGCTTCGGTTCTTGACCAACATAGGCGATCTGACGACCGGTCACTGTTTCGGGAGACTCGGTGAGTGCGATGTCACCGATATGCACACTGCCACCC